>JAYVPO010000184.1:0-3641 GCA_043757325.1 bacterium | reverse complement strand
CGATGTGTTTGCCAGTATTTCAAAATCACCTTGGCGGAATTAAATTCAAAGTCACGCGAAAGAAAATATTCAGAGCCGCGTCAAATCGCGATGTATTTAACCAGAAAATACACAAAAAAGACGCTTCCGGAGATTGCTTTATCCTTCGGCGGTAAGGACCACACCACTGTTATTCACGCGATTAAGAAAATTGAAAAAGAAATCCATGAGAGCCCAACAGTGAAAAAATACTTGGAAGATATCCAACAAATGCTCTAATTTGCTTAGCCACAGATTTTATGTGGATAACCTGTGAGTTAATTAAGTTTTTTGAGGTTATATCCGCTAAATTTTCCCCTAGATATCCATAAAGCACTAGGTAGTCAGTATTGGATAAGCCATGAATATTCTTACAATTAAAAATCTATCCCGCTTATCCACAGGACTGAATAAGTATTCATAGAATTAAATATTCACATGATGTGGGTAAGTCTAAAATTCGATGAATAGATTAGTCTAAAGCTATCCATTTTGGGTATTCCTGAATTGAATGATTGGGTAATCAAAGAATCCATCCACAATTGTGAGTATTTAGTAAAAGTGAGTATTCGAAAGGGCAAAAAATAAACTTTGTTCCACACATTTAGATGAGTTACACCTATTCCAAGGGATAAAAATTTGTCTGTAGATGCCTTATTTATCAATAGATTTTAAGGTTGCTCACAAATCCACAGCCCCTACTACTACTACTATTATATATATATATAGATTATAGACCTGGAGGACCCCATGAAAATTATCGTGAAGAATAAAAAGGAACTTCTCGACAGTCTCAATAAGGTTCACAGCGTTGTAGAGAAAAAAAATACTCTTCAAATATTGAGCAATATCTATTTAGGCGTACAAAGTGACAATCTGACAATTAAAGCCACCGACCTAGAAGTGAGCATGGAAACAAATGTTCCAGTTCAAATGCTGGAACCAGGTAGAGCCACAGTTTCTGCTAAAAACTTTTTAGATATCGTTAAGCAACTTCCAGAAAAAGAAATCCACATTCATTCCAAAGAAAATCATTGGGTGGGGATTACTTGTGGAAAGTCGACATTCAATATCATGGGATTGGCGCCAGAAGATTTTCCGTCTCTTCCATCCTATATCGGAAAAACCTCCTGCAAGGCTCGTGTAGATATTTTACAAAAAATGATTGATCACACGCTTTACGCGGTTTCTTTAGATGAAGGCCGCTATTTAATGAATGGTGTTTGTGTAGAGATGATTGATTCAGGAAAATACCGAATGGTAGCAACAGATGGTCATCGTCTTGGTTATTATGAAGACCAATTATTTGAAGGCACAGGCGTTAGCTTTCCAAAGGGAATCATTATTCCAAGAAAAGGAATCCAAGAAATTCGAAAAGTAATCGAAGGCGCAGGACCAACGGTAGATTTCTCCATTGAAGGAAATCATGTATTGGTGAAAACGCAGAATACCTTTTTATCTGTAAGATTAATTGAGGGTGTGTTCGTAGATTACAAACAAGTTATCCCCAAAAACAACACTCGCTCTCTAGAGTTAGATCGCAAAACATTATTGGATTCGTTGAATCGCGTATCATTGCTTGCGAATGAGAAATCCAAGGGCGTTAAATTTTTCCTAACCCAAGGGAAGTTAGAAATTTCTTCTAGCAATCCTGAAATTGGGGAAGCTTCTGAAGTGATTGAAACCAATTATAAAGGCGATCATTTGGAAATTGGTTTTAATGCCAGTTATTGGATTGATACTTTGGGTGTGATTCAATCTCCAAGTATTGTTGTAGAGCTAAATGATCGAATGAGCCCAGGCGTGATTCGTGTGCCAGAGTCGGATCAGTATCTAAGTGTTCTCATGCCGATGCGACTTTAATGTCCCTTCGCTTTCTCAGTCTTCAATCGTATCGCAATTACCGCGAATTACATTTGCCAATGGCTGATGGCATTACCGTTTTCACCGGACAAAATGGAATCGGAAAAACTACAATCCTAGAAGCCATTAGTCTTTTGGGAAGTGGTAAAAGTTTCAGAAACGCAAAAAACATTGATTTCATTAAAAACAAAGAAGAATTCGGTTTAATAACCGGAGATATCAACAATAATGGCCTAGATACTCAGATAAAAATTCGTATTTATCCACAGGGTAAGAAGGTTTTTCTCAATGAAAAGCTTGCGAAATCCACACAACCTCTCTTTGATCTTTTGCCAACCATAATTTTTTCGCCCGCAGATCATAAAATAATTGAAGGCGATTCTTCCGACAGAAAGCAGTTCCTAAATCGAGCTGCATCGAATTTAGACTGGGAGTATGCCGAAACCCTCAACCTCTACAATAAAACGCTGCTACAACGAAACAGGATCCTTAAAGACGCATCCAAGGAGAATTGGAGCCAGACAAAACTTGGCGATATTTTAGTTGTCTGGGATGAACAGCTTTTGGAGCACGGCACAAAATTAATTTTCAAAAGATTAGAATATCTAAATGTTTTGTTTCCCTACTCGAACGAAGAATACAAAAAAATATCTGGAAAGTCTGAAGAGTTTAACTTGGCGTATCAAGTGTTTGGCCAAGAAGATATCCACATAGAACCTGAACAAGATGTGATTAAAGAAAAATTCAGAGTCATGTTAAAGGACTCTCTGCGTCGAGATCTCATTCTAGAATCCACGCAAGTTGGCCCACATAAAGACGAAATTCTATTGACCTTAGACGGAAATAAAGCGAAATTTTATGGCTCTCAAGGGGAGAAAAGGACCTGCGCATTGGCTCTGCGTCTTGGAGAGTTGGCGCTCTTTCGCACAAAACTACGAAAGCTACCAATTTTGCTTTTCGATGATGTTTCGTCGGAACTAGATCAGTCGCGTAGGCAGTCCTTAGTGGAGCTTTTGAGAAAAGAAAATACACAGGTTTTTATTACGGCAACGGAATTGCCAACGATGTTGATGGGAGACATAGGAAAATCCTTTCAACACCTCGACCTCACGACTTTAGGAGAACGAAATTGATGTCCACCACAGAAAAGACGGCGAATAATTATACCGCCGATCAGATTAAAATTCTCGAAGGTCTAGAAGCAGTTCGTAAACGTCCCGGTATGTATATCGGAGACACTACGGCTCGCGGTTTGCACCACCTTGTGTGGGAAATTGTGGATAACTCTGTGGATGAAGCCTTAGCAAATTTCTGTAATGAAATTATTGTAAAGCTCCACTCTGATGATTCGATCACTGTTTCTGATAATGGCCGCGGTATTCCTACAGGAATGCACTCTTCTGGAATCACTGGGGTAGAGGTTGTTTTCACCAAACTTCACGCCGGCGGAAAGTTTAACGAAGAAGGTGGAGCTTATAAAGTTTCAGGCGGTCTTCATGGTGTTGGTGCCTCTGTTGTAAACGCTCTTTCTAAAGAGCTTCGTGTTGAAATTAAACAAAACGGAAAAGTTTTTGAACAAACCTTTGAACGCGGAAAAACCGTTTCTGAGTTAAAAGTTATCGGCAAAACAGATAAAACTGGAACCTCTGTAACCTTCAAGCCCGACGCAGAAATTTTCGAAACGCTCGACTATAACCATGACACCATCGCAAACCGCTTGCGCGAATTAGCCTTCTTGATGAAAGGCTTAAAATTTCAAT
>JAYVPO010000183.1:0-13689 GCA_043757325.1 bacterium | reverse complement strand
TGCCTGGTTTTAAAAAAAGCAGAAAAATCTGTAAACATGCAGCCAAAAGATACTCGACCCCACCTAATAAAATTCCAGCAAAAATACCCAAGACAATCCAGCGCATGGCACTGCGACCAATGAGTGCGGGCATATTTTTAAAGCGTCTGATAAAAGCGGTAAAGTGACGGTTTAACATGCCCAAGTACTCGGATTGTAGAGCTCGTGCTCTTGCATAAAATTTACCGCCTCGTCAAAATGCGCCAGCGCTTGAGTATCTAGTTTTCGAGATTTTTTATTCCAATCCATAATTTCCGTTAGTGATTTTGTGCTATCGACTCCAACCAAAATAACTTTATAAATATCTGGCAGAGTGGCAAAGGCAAAATCACAGCACAGCTGCGGAAGTGTCGCGTTGTTTTTTTTGGCTGCTTCTTCACAAAGTTGCTTGAGATGCGCCAAAAGAGGGGTTTTTTTTAACTGTGGCAGACTGGCATTTGGTACAAGAATTCCCTGCAAAAATACGGATCGTCCAATAAGTCCAATCCCTTTCTGGTTGCATTCAGCTATTAATGTTGGAGAATAAAATCTTCTATCTAAAATATTGATAGGAACCTGCAAATTACTTACTGAAGAACTGGTCATCGCTGCTTCGGCCTCTTCAATCGTATAGACCGAAATTCCAATTTCGTCACACAAGCCGGACTTCAGAAGACGAGAAAAAGCAGAATGAACACCCGGGTGGGAAAGAAACTCTACGTCACACTGATGAAACTGCAGCAGCTTTAAGGATGTTAATTTTAGTCGGCCTAGACTTTGTTTTACTTTTTCTGTTACGAAATTAAAATACTTGTCGCTGTCTGACCAGATGTCGCGACTTGCTTTCGGAACTTTAGTACTAATTGTTAGGGCTGAATGTACGGCAGAAAATGCAACTCCAAGTCGACTTTCGCTTAAACCGTAATCGTAGGCAGTGTCGAAAAAGTTTATTCCAAGACTCAAAGCTTGATTTAAAATGCCTTGAGCTACGTCATCTTCCATTAGTGGTAGGTGAGATTGATTTCCATATTTTAAGCCCAGTTGAACCGTTCCAAGGCCGATTGGAATCATCTATGCTAGGACCTTTTTATTTGGAAAAAGATAAGAAAATAAAAGCGCAAGACTTGCGCCCAAGCCGGCCCCAAGAAACGCAGCAATTGTGGCATAGACGAATTTTTTACTTTCGCCCGACTCAAATTCCGGCAATGAAAATCGAGCTTTTAACAGAACTTCATCGAGCCTAACAGAAGGCACCATATTTTCAATTTTACTCTCGGGATCCTTAGCTTCGGCTTCAACCGTGCTTTGGATAAAGGCTGATGTTATAAGTCGGTTAAACTTACTTTGTTCTAAATTTAATCTTACACGCACGCGCGTATATTCATCTAAAAATCCTTGGTAAGCTTTGTCGTCTATTCCGTCCACAGTTCGAAGCAAGGCTAGAAGTGCCAACGTGCCAAATGATTTAGCAATTTCAAAATTATTGAGCCGGTAGACATTAGCGATTTTATTTTCGACCTCGCCAGTATGCTCCAAGGATTCGCGGCTTTTTTTAGGAAGATGTCGCCAAATTCTCCATTTTAATTCTTCTCCTTCAACTTCAACTGCAGCGAGATCGCGCGCTTGCTTGGTAACCGCAGCATGTATCTCTTTTGTTCCCTGCGGCAGACTCTTTTTAGCGTCTGTAATAGCATGTACCTTATTGGCTTCCAAGGAAATTTCATTAACAACTTCGACAAGATATCTATAAATTTCGATTTTTTTCTCCATCGGTTTTGAGAAATTTGTTTCTAATTCAAAATGTTCAGGATGCGTTGTTGGCTTGATCGAGATAGGTTTAGGACGATAATATTCGGTAGAACTTTGGCTAAGTAGAAATGTATTACGATCAACGCTCAAATCGACTCCGAATTTTTCTTTCGACTTGTTGAAAAATTCGTCGATTAACTTATTAATAATCTGGCTATCAAGCAATTTGGCATTCAGATTCCGATTTATTTGCTCAACGGTTAAGACGGAAGCAGTATCTACAATTAGGGGGATAGAAGCGGGGTGGTGAGAATTTTCCCGCATCGTAGCTATAACCCAGCCTAAAACTCCGGTTGCAAGTGCAAACGAACTAATCCACCAACGAGATGCTTTTAAAAAATCAAGAAACAAAACGGCACTCGAGTCTGGGTCGAGAAAACTTTTGAAATTCTCTGAATTCTTCATTATAGCTTTATTAAACTCTCGAAAATGATTTTAGTTGCTTTTTATTATTGCATCAAAAGCCTAAAAATTAGAACCTTTAAATTTATAACAATATTTTATTTCGGAGGTAGAAGTGCCTAACCTGCTTTTTGAATATTTCTTTCGATGAAATCGCGCAGTTTGGTTTCGTTTTTTGCATCTATCTGAATAATTTTAACCGCTATACCTGGGCCTGTTTCCGCGACGCCCGGATCAGATGGATAAACAACTCGTGCCATTTTTCCATTGAAAAAAACAGTTTTGCCTTGCTCGACTTCCAGCCAAATTTCCATAATGCTGGCAGGGGTAAAAGGAAAACGTCCTGGCTTTTCAAAATCCAAGAAAAATCCAGTTGGAGAAACATTGCGAGTCAATAAATCATAGCGCATATTATTTCCCATGGAACCCATAACCACTTTTAAAGGTTCTGATAACTTAATGCGCTCGTTTTTTCTGTTCTCGCGGCTGATTCCAGACATAAATCTTGTTAACTCCCAAAGTCTCATCGGCCGAATACTTCAAGAACTTAACGGATTTTCAAACCGTTAAAGAAAAATGTTAACTATGCAAGATATTAGCCTTTTTTCTTCTTGGAAAGCTCATCATCGATGACTCTTTTGAATTCGGTATAAGGTAAAGCGCCAGAAAGTTTCCGCCCATTTATGAAAAAGGCCGGGGTTCCATTAATTCCGTATTTTGCACCAGAAGCAATGTTTGTTTCAATTAATGCCAACTTGCTTTCCGGTTTGGCGACGCATTCTTTAAATTTTCCTTTATCGAGATTAATCTTGGCGGCATATTTCTCGAAATCCGCATCCTCTAAAGATCTTTGATTGGCAAAAAGTTCACCGTACATGTTCCAATATTTTCCTTGATCCGCAGCACATTTTGCAGCAATCGCAGCAGGCTTTGCACGATTATGAAAAGACAGTGGAAAATCGCGCACGGTCCAACTTACCTTGCCTTTGTATTCTTTTAAAATGCGTTTTACATCAGGCAGAACTTTCTCACAGTATGGACATTGAAATTCCGAATATTCAATGACCGTCACCGCACAATTTCCACGATCGCAACCCATCGGCTTCACATCATCGTAGCCAGGACCAAAACGGGTGTGATCGGCTTCGGTGACTGCCAACGTGTAAACGGGCTCTTGGGGCTTGGAGTAAAGTATTTTTAGTTCGCCCTTTTTCTTCGCATCTTCTAAAATTTTTGCCATCAACGCTTGCGATCCACGACTTTTTAAATATTCGGTAACGCGTTTTTCTTGATCTTCTCTTTTAAGTTTTTTGAGCTCTGGATTGTCTTTGTTTTTGTCTAAAATATCTTTAATTTCCGATTTTTTAACAGTTACGTTTTTTTCGGTATACGCCTGACGAGCTGCTTCAACAGAAATTTTGGATTCCTTGGCTTTCTTCTGCCAAAATTCTTCCAAATACTGCTGGCTAGCCGCGCGGTCGATAAATTCATACATTTTCATAGCGGCATCGTAGTACTCAGACTGATCGTTCTTGGCCACATCGTCGAGCGTGTATTTCTTGTCCCCAATTTCATAAGCTGGAGTCGCATCAGCAGCCCAAATATTTTTTGCACATAACAAAACTAAAAAACTAGATTTCAAAATAAAACGCACGTGTTGATCTCCTTTAATGAGATAAGAGTATAGATCAGATTTTTTCAATTTTCACTTTCTAATTTCGTCGCTGGTGCGAAATGATAAAAATGACTGCGTTGACTTCGAAAAACCCTCCTCGCCGTGCGCATAGCACTGTCTTCGTCAGGTTTCTCTCGTCGCCTTGTCCTTTTTTCATTTGGCACCAGCGACTACCCCTGCTTAAGCAAAGAAAGACGGGGACTAGTTAAGCAAAGAAAGACGGGGACTATTTAAGCAAAGAAAGACTGCGACTATTTAAGCAGACATTCAATTAGAGCCTTAAAGACATCTACAGAAATTTCTGTGCGCAATAGTTTGTGCTTAATAAAATCTAATGCCTCGTATCGAGTTCTTTTATTTTGGTAACTTCGCGACGAAGTCAACGCATCGAACACGTCCGCAAGTGTTGCTATTTGTACTTCAGCGATGATACTCGAAGCTTCGAGGTTATCTGGATAACCTTTGCCATTAAGTTTTTCGTGGTGATGCAATGCGATTTCACGGGGCACATGGCCGATTGCGTAATTTTCTAGTTTGTCGAACCCAAATTGAGGATGCTCGCGCATCAGATTCCATTCAGACGTTGTGAGCGGACCTGATTTGTTTAGCAGCTGCAACGGAATCATCGTTTTGCCAATATCGTGCAGTATCCCACCAAGGGCGATATCCTGAAGATTTTTTTTATCAGAGATTCCCATTTGAATGGCAATTCCAAGAGCATAAGTTGCAACTCTTACACTATGTAAATAGGTATATTGATCGTGATCGTTAAGGGCCGAGATTTCTTTCAGGCAACCCGGCTCTTCCTGAACACATTCGGTTAAACTTTCAGCGATTTTTTGGGCTTGGTTTATGCAGGCGGGAGTAAAATCTCCCTCATAAAGATACTGAGTAAAAGTTTTGGCAACATCGTGAATCGACTGCATACGAATAGGAGGGGCTAAATTTTTGTCGATGGCAGGTAATTTGGCAACCTTCTCGTACATTTCGGCGCGAACAAAATCCGTAGGTCGAATAAAAAACCACTTTACGCCATTTTGCATAAGTTCGTTTAGTTCTTGACGAGTCCAGTGGTAACCGTTGCCACTATAAAGAATTAAATGGTCTTCAATTTGCAAAAACAGATCAAAGTCCGTTGAGGAATTGTCGAGCAAACGCTCTAACGAGAAATGTTTAAAAAGTGCGGCGTCTGAAGATGGAATAACAAAACTCATGGACTATCCTCCTTTACTTACTCATTAGTTCGGAAGATTTCGCATTCAAATGAATAGAAAAAAAATAAGACAATGAAAACAATATCTTATAGAAAGTGTTGCTTATATCAATCTTGTATGTTCCATTCGGATTTAGGAAAAAAAACGAGGTTATCTTTAGGAAATTATGAAATCACCGTGACTCAATCTATTCGAAATATTTCCGTGTGCATTTCGGGAACCGGTCGTTCACTCGAAAATCTAATTCGAGTGCAAGATCGGTTTTCATTTAAAGTTGCAGCCGTCATTTCGTCACATTTGGCTTGCGCCGGAAATACCATCGCGATTAAGAATAACCTCCCACTTTTAGTGGCTGACTTTACTTCAAATTATAGCGATGATTTAGTTAAAAAAATCCGCAAATTTTTAAAGTTGCGAGATATAGAATTAGTTGTTTTGGCTGGTTTCTTAAAAAAATTTCCTGTCATTAAGGAATTTAAAAATAAAATCATTAATATTCATCCAGCACTCCTGCCTAAATTTGGCGGTCCAGGAATGTACGGTTCCAAAGTTCACCAAGCGGTTATCGCAGCTCACGAAGTCGAATCGGGCGCAACGGTGCACTGGGTCGACGCTAATTACGACGAGGGTAAAATAATTTCGCAGTCGCGAGTTCAGTTATCAGGACTGGAGTCGCTGGAAACTTTGGCGAACAAAGTCTTTGCCATCGAATGTGAGCTACTGCCCAAAACAATTGATGAAATTCTCAAGAATAATGTCAAAATTATCGCATGATTGAATTTGAATCTCATTTTAAAAATACTTTGCAAGAAATTTATGAAAATCGCTCATCCGATCTGAAAAATGCTGTGTTTTATTCTGCGTTTGCCGGCGGAAAAAGAGTTCGCAGTAAATTATGCCTGTTGGCCTGCCAAAGCGAAGATCACCCTAAAGAAAACGCATTAGTTCCAGCTATGGCCATAGAAATGCTCCATACGTACAGTCTTATTCACGATGATCTACCCGCAATGGATAATGACGACTTAAGGCGCGGAAAGCCAACTTGTCATAAAGTTTTTGGCGAAGCGCTGGCAATTCTGGCAGGTGATGCGCTATTAACAGATGCCTTTTTTTTACTTTCCGATTTTGATGGTTTTAAAGCCGAAATAAGTCCGTTACAGAGACTAAAAATGATAAAAATTCTTAGCCGAGCAGCAGGCTCTCGCGGGATGATTTTAGGTCAAGCTCAAGATATTCAGTCCGTTCAAATTTCAAAGCCTGATTTAGGTAAACTGCAAAATCTTCATGGTTTAAAAACGGGCCAATTGCTAGGAGCAGCCCTTGCAATGGGTGGAATTGCTGCGCAAGTTTTGCCGAGACGCGAGCAGGAATTATTTAAGGCAGGTGAAGCTTTAGGAGTCGCCTTTCAAATAAAAGATGATTTATTAGATTTGTCGGAACATACTGGTAAGACTCCCGGCAAAGACAAAGCCCAAGGAAAATTTACGATTTTATCTCTTATGTCACCTGCCGAGGCGGAAGATTTACTGAGAACTTTAACCGCAGATTCGGTTGCGTTGATTGATGCCCCAGGTTCTGAATTAGAAAAATACATTTTTAGTCTTTTGGAAAGGACTTACTGATATGCTACAAGCTAGCCCAAGTTTAGGTTGGAAATTAACCCACGAGAATTTTTTACATTCAGCTTTGATTTTTCGCGAAAGGCAGGCTGGAATTGGCTTGGTGTTTAACCCTGAGACCGAACTTTTTAGCTATAATGTTTACTGTGTCGAAACCAAATTGATGGTGGAACTTATGACCTGTGAATTTACCGATATTGATGAGGCGTTGGCCACGGTGAACTCCGAATTTGAGACTTGGGAATATTTGGACATGCAAAAAAAAGAAGGATGCGGAACCTGTGTGGCTAAGTAGTTTTCTGCTGTGGAACGCCCTGGTTTTCGGCCAACAAATCGTCCCGGCTACGGCCGAAGACAACGAGTTTAAAGTTGAACTTCAAAAAAAAATCTTTAAGGATGCTTTCGGTCAACGAACATGTAAACAGATTGATATGGACATCAATGGAGGAATAAAAAAGGACTCCGAATTTCAAAAAAAAATTGCCGATTCGGTAGCTTTACTGCAATCTTTAGGCGAAAGTTTCAGCCCCGGTTTTTTTCACCCGCGGCTTCGAGTCACAAAATCGCAGATTCAAAACGAAATAAAAGCCCTAGAAATGTTAGTTGGTA
This sequence comes from bacterium, assembly GCA_043757325.1. Taxonomy (GTDB): domain Bacteria; phylum Bdellovibrionota_B; class Oligoflexia; order Oligoflexales; family RGVZ01; genus JAYVPO01. The sequence continues at coordinate 6,343 of JAYVPO010000183.1, read as the reverse complement.
AAAAGTTTAGTGTCACGCCATTATACTTATTTGCTTTGCAATCTCCTGGCGGAGCAACCACACCGCAGATTGTATGTTCTCCAGCGCGCGATCAAAATTATCTTTTCCATAATCTTTACGGCTACCAATGGGCAATATCTTTATGGCTTCAAGTCACCGGAGAAAACGAACTTGCGCATGTTCACATGTTGTTCGTAGGCGGTCGAGAGAAAAAATGGCTGGTAGGTTTGCTTGAAAAATTCCAGTGGACCCACGGAGAAATGACTGCGGTTGACTGGCTAAAACAAAGTCAAGCTGTGCAAAAAGGGCTTTTCTTGAAAAAATTTATTTTTCAAGAAACCGCAAAAAAACTTTTGCGACCAACAGCGTTTGTAGAGTTTGGAGCTTACCAAGAAATCCCCGAGCAATCTCGAGATGAAGTGCAAAAATATTTAGAAACATCTGTACTACCAGAAAAATTAGTTTTTTTTGACACCATGTTTTTGGAACATAAAGTGGGTCTGGTGCTGCGCATGAAAACTGAAAAAGAGATATCCCTAGTCGATATCCGCTCGCGCTGCGATGCAATTTACTCGAAAATAAAATCGGAAATTTCGCACGACAAAATTGGCGGCATTCGCTGCGCCTTTAATTTTCCAAAAGAGGATCCTATCAGGGATGGCATTCTCGGCGGCATCGTCAAAACCACCTCCGCTGGTGCGAAATGATAAAAAATGACTGCGTTGACTTCAAAAAATTCTCCTCGCCGTGCGAATAGCACTGTCTTCGTCGAATTTTTCTCGTCGCCTTGTCCTTTTTTCATTTGGCACCAGCTCGTAACTTTTAGCTTGTTTAGTACCGGCTCAGATTTTGGGTTAGGCGGGAAGATTTTTTATATAAACTTGCATCGCGAGTAAGGACCTAATACAATTGAAGTTTTAGGAGAAAATATGATCAGAATTTTGGTTTTTGTTGTTTTGACTCTATCTGGTTGCCGCGCTCACCACGAAGGTAGTAACAGTGGTTCAAATACTTTAGACGCCGAAAATATCAAGTCGAGCCTCAAAACATCCGTTGCTGGAAAATCAGCTCCAATCGGAGATATGAAAGGGCTTGTTATTTCTGTCACTCTTGATCGCACGGGTGACAAGGACGACACAGCCTCGCGAGAAATCGGCCAGATTGTATTAGAGACCGTTGCATCTGCGGTTAAAATTAATAAACCTTTTTTCACGGTGGTTGCGATTGATGCCAAAGCTGTTTATGCAAGGGAAAGCACAATAAAATCGAAAATCAAAGCCGACGCCGCCGAGAAAATTGCTAATGCAAAAGCCTTTATCCAAACCCGTGTGGGAACTCCCATAACAGACGATCAAATAAATCAGCTTTATCTTATGGTTTTTGAAAATGACAGTTCTTCGCAAGGCGTAAAGTTTAAAGATCAGTTTTTCGGCGCCCGAAACCCAGATCGTGGCCAACTTATGGTGGCAATTGTTGAAAAAGATGGAAGCTACAATTACAGCGAAATGATCCCATTGTCTAAAAACACAGCGGATTTTGAAGCAAAGTTGAAAGAATTAAGTGATCGTATGAAGACTGCATTTATCGACTAACCTTTTATCACTGCCTTAAATTGACGATAACTGCGTTGCTTGTGGCTCAAAAATGCTCATGTACCAGTGCGTACACTCCGCTTTTTTCACCACATCGCGCCTTGTTCTCCTCAATTTATCGCAGTGCTATTTCCTGCTGGTACGAAATGAAAAAAGAACAAAAAGAGAGCACGATCTTTTACAGAAAGAAATCGCCCAGAAAATTGGAATTGATGAATCGCGCATCAGCGATATTTTGCGCGGTAAAATAGAATCGTTTGCAATCGATAGATTAGCGACTTATGCCTCAAAACTTTATGATCGCGTTCGGCTTAGAGTAAGTGCGGCTTGAGCAAATATCTAGCGCTCTGGCATATAAATGAAAAACAAAAAAACGGCTTTTTCTAATATCCTCGACCGGCTTTAATTTCCCCCCCCCTCTTTCCTTCCCCTCTTTTATTTCTCCCCCGTTTTTCTTTCCTCTTTCTTTTTCTTCCTAACTTACCCAATTCCGCAAAGATAAATTGAGGAGAACAAGGCGCGACGCGAGGAATAAAGCGGAGTTTACTTACTAGTAAATGAGCATTTATTCCTCGCGAGCAACGCAGTTATCGTCAATTTAGCAAAGCGGAGGTGCTGAAGCGTTTGATGACTTGATAATAGCGTCTGACCCCATCCCCAATCTTCTCAACCGAAAGACGTTCATTGCTGCCGTGTATGGTTCCTATAATCGACGTCGGCAAATCCATTGGAAAAAATCCATAAGATGGTATGGGTGCTAGATCGACGCCTACAATTTTGGGATTTCTAAAATAGGTCATATCACTACCCGCTGGCGATAGATACGACGTGGGATAGTGCTTTACCTCTTCAGTACTTGCCTCTCTAATAACGTCCTCTATAGCTTTAAAAAGCGGCTCTGTTTTTTCACTGGAACTAAAATCCCACATATGCACGCCCTTAACTGTTGCATTTTGATCCGCTAAAAGTTCTTGAATTTGAGTGACAAAAACATGTCCCTCTTTGGTTTTTAAGATGCGGCAATCGATCATCGCATTGGCAGTCGACCCTTCGGTGTAATCCAGTCCGGTCCAAGAGCACGAAGTTCGAAAAAGTCGCTCAGAACTAAGTTGATTGCCAATAATGCCGAGGATATTTCTTTCGATAAATCCTATGAAATGAATCGCATCTCCAAGATGAGAAAAGTTTGGTATCAATGGCCAACCAAAAATCCTTAGATTGTGGTTTGCTCCCGTTGTATTCAATAAATCTTTGGTGGCTGAAGTTTGGACGTAATCAAATAAATCGGACTGCGGAAAATATTTTTGCTTCACCATACCGGTCCGAATTAATCCGGTTAACACCACATCTAAAGCCGAGGCATTTAAAGATAATGAACCATGAGAAGAGCTTGCGGTGGCAACAGTTAGGTGTAGTTTGTTCTCTTTCTTGTCGCTGGAAACAGTAACGTGATCAAACCCTGAACGAAAAGTTTCTTCGATTTCGAAAGCGTCGGGCTCATCCGTACAGTCAAAATCAATCTCTATCTTGGAAGGTACAACATTAAATTTAGCCTGTGGTGTAAAAAGCTTCACAACTTTACACCCAAAGCGTGACTGTCTTTGGCCGCGAAATCTTTCTAGCCAGCGCCTAGAGTCAGGAATCTGAACCATGGTCATTTTTTGGATGGCAGACATCAGACCATTGACCGAATCGTGGGTCACGTTTAGCCATGCGCCACCTTTTTCTTGTGTGCCGACAACATGCATGACGGTGTTTTTTCCAAGGACTCCTTCGGCTCCAAATCCACCCTCATTCAATAAACCTTTTGCACCCATAAGGGCTTCGAGTTTCTTGTTGGGTTGGATTTCTTTTAGGGTTTCAATGGCGCCGATCGCTTCTTGTTCTTCGTCTGCAACCGCCAGAAAATGGATATCTTTTGTTATGGATTCTTTGGCAGCTTTAAGAACTGCCATGGAGACAAATTGCATTACGCTTATACTTTTCATATCTAGTGCGCCACGCCCCCAGATAAATTTTTCACCATCAGGGGATTGTTTTGTAGGCGCAATGATCCCGCTAAAAGGGTAGTCGGGATTTTCCCATTGATCAGGATAAACCGCCACCACGTCGATATGGTTTAGTAATATAAATGACGGACGAACGTTGAAATTCTGGGTGTTAGTTCTGTGCCACGCAAAGGGAAGTTTTACGTCTTTCCCGGCTGCAGCACTTTCGATCGATAAAGTGGCTACAAGATTCCAGCGCTTTTGGGCTTTTTCGTCATTTGCTTTTTTTATTTCGTAAGACATATAGGGGATTTTAATGGCGTCAAAAATTTGTTCAAGAAATTTCACTCCTAATACTTCCCAACCAGGCGGATTAATGGTTTTTACCTTGATAAAAGAACTTAAGCACTCGGAGGTTGTTTGTTTGATTTTTTCATCGCGTTGGAGATTATTTTTATTTTGCGATACTAAGTTACTAAGACTTTGAAGGGAGGCACCACATATGACCCCCTCTGCTGTTGCTTTGGTAAAATCTTGGTCTGAAGGCGGGCTAGAAAGTATCGTGCTATGAGAGTGCTTGTGTTCGGTGTTTGGAAAGCCACATGATAACAAACCAGCTGAAACAATACTCGCGTGTAAAATACCCTTGATGCCCATAAATTCCCTTTAAAGTGCTTAACATTCAATATGTTCAGCTTGATTGGCCGAAAGGTCAAGATAAAAATTATTGGGCGTTTTTTAAGCTAAGAAGATTTTCTTCGCACAGTATACACGGATTAAATTTTAGCTATAATTCCTTGATTTTTTCATGAGTTCCATCATTTATTTAAGTTTTTAAATTGGAATGCCGATAGCTCTGTTTGAACAATCAAATCAAGTGGACAAAACACATGCACAAAATAATGACTCTACTTCTAGCGCTCGTTTTTTTCACCGGATGCAAAAACCTGCCTTGGAATAAAGTTAAATCTGCAATTGGTCTAGAAGCCGCAGATAAATATCAAAACCAAATTCAGGATGCTTCGAGCTTTGTGCAGCTTGGAGTTTGGTTTCAGAAATTCAAGATCGACAATTCAAGTAGCACGGATCTGGCGGTTATTCAAAAAACTCCAAGTGCATACCTTGAGGGCTTGAAAGCATATATCGATCAACAACTTGCTATAAATGCGGACTTTCAAAGCGCAATAAAACTCCCGGACGATAATGCACGCCGCGCCCGCATTCAAATTCTATTAGAAAACGAAACCTTGCAGATGAAAGATATTCTTTTGTCTTTAATTGACCCTCAGCATATTCCGGATAGTGGAGATTTGTTCGCGGTTTATTTGACGCAGTTGCGACGCTACCATTCCAGAGGAATCGATCAATTCGCTAAAGAATACTTAGCAAAAGTTTATCGCAGCCGTCCTGGCTCAAGTATTATGGATGAAAACAATATCGAGCAAGAACGGAAAAATTATAAATTTGCCTTGGAAAAAATTTATTTGCAAAATCCTGAAGGCCTTGTACAGCTAAATGTGGACCTGGCAATCGACCGCTCAGCTTTGAGTGAATTTAAACAAGCACTATCGGCAAACTCAAACCCAAATAATAGAAATGCTTTTAAAAATACTTTAAAAGGCGCGCCTGCTGCATTTTTAAAATACAACGAAAATGTTATGGATAAAGTCACTGCCAGCGGCGGACTAGATGAGGATCAAGAGCCGATCGATCCGACTAAACTTTCTTTTGTACAAGGCATTCCCGACAAAGGGCCAAGCCCTTCGACATCACCCGGGGGTAAACCAACTCCTAAACCTAGCGATGCCCCAGAAAATGCCTCGCCGCCGAACAATCAAGGGAATGCTTCCTGTGTCGATTCAAGTGGAGCCATTGATCAAGTGTGTTTGCAAAATCGTCTGCAACAAATTCTCAACCCCAACTGGCAAAATCAAAACCTAAATCCTTATCCACTGCAAAAAATCGTTAAATCGTCTCCTAAAAGATTTTGTCATGAATTAGCAGATCAATATTCTTATAGTGATGATGAACTTATTAACTGTGAAAGAAGAATTTACGGATTAACAGTGGATACGTCGAAAAATAAAAACTTTATTGATGATTCTTCGAAATTAAATCTCATTGAATCGGCAAACAATGTCAGCATTGTAATGCGAAGCGGGAACGTTGACGATAATCAGGGGCCAAACGGGGCTTGTACTGCATTTGGGCTGACACATACAATAATGGCAAATTTAAATTATAAAAATAATACCAATAATTTGCGAGCTTCTGGGTCAGAATTTTGGAAGGCCTATGCAGAGCCGATCGTTAGTACGGCATTGAAAACGGCTGAAACTTATGGTTGGATCGAGCAAAGTACGCAAAAAAAAATCACAGTGAAAACTAAAAAAGATCTGCAATCTGCTAGCGAGATAACCGCAGCAATCGACCAAGGTTACGCTGTATACGCGGCCTCGCAAGTGGGAGGTGATTGGATGAATGCCCGCGATTCTAAAGGCGGTGGTGGGGCGACTATCAGCTGTGATTCGCTCGATGGAGATTCCGGGCATGCTTACAGTATCCCCGGCTATATTACAAAAGACGGAAAGCTTTGGTTTATTATGAAAAATTCCTGGGGCGCAAATTGGGGCGAACAAGGTTTTGCGATTTTTCCAGCTGAGTGCATTAAACGTGACGAATTTGGTTTTGAAGCGCATACATTACCTGACTTTTCCTAAATTTTTCTCACTACAAATGTAACTCGTTAAAATCATTTGACTT
>JAYVPO010000182.1:0-3657 GCA_043757325.1 bacterium | reverse complement strand
AATTAAAAGAAACTCCTTTCATGGAGATTGGAATTACACCTTATCGCCAAGAAAATAAATTTTTAAGTTGTTACACTTATTTATGCGCGGATCCTTAGATGCTTGTCAAGAACTCGGTCCGTTGATTTTACTTCGACAGTAATTTCTTCGTTTATCACAAAGTCCACTTCGAAATTCGACTTGGACCTCCAGAAGTTCAGCCTGTACGACGGAAACTTATAATCTTTCCACGATTTAATTTCGTGAAAAATATAATGTTCAAATAAATCGCCGAAGTCTTTGTTCTTAGGAGTCACCGCTGGAAGTCTTTTTAAAAATCTTGCGACTCCCATATCAAAAAAATAAAATTTAGCGGTATTTATAGCTTTGCGTTTTTTGGTTGCAGTAAGCGGTTCGAGCTCATAACCAACGAGCGTATCGTAAAGAATTTGAAACCAATTGTGTACGGTTTGCCGAGATAATTGTGCGTCATTTGCGACATCTTCGTAGTTTAAAAGTTGGCCATTGACGGTTGCTGCTACATGCAGAAAACGGGCAAATGCAGGAACATTTCGAGTAAGTCCCTCTTGAGCGATTTCCTCAGTCAAATATTGCCCGATGTATGATCCTATGTCTTCTTCTGGTAAATTCGAAAAATAAATCGACGGGATGAGTCCATAATTAAGCGCTCGCAATAAATCAAAACCGGTATTTTCCAACTCGGTATAAATAAACGGGTGAAGTTGACGCTGACGCGCCGGTACTTTACCCTTCCTCCGAGTAAATTAACGTCAGTTCGTTTAAGCTTTCTGGCACTCGACCCAGTTAAAATAAATCTCATTCCGTGATCTTCAATCATGAGGTGGATTTCATCTAATAGCTCAGGCAACTTTTGGATCTCATCGATAAAAACCAGCGGCCTAAGCGCTTTTTTTTGCAAAATTTCTTGCCTCAATAGTGTCGGGTCGTTGGCGAACCTTAAATACTGCCCGCGATCTAGCAAATTAAAATTCAGCGATATTTGTTCTTTAAGTTGATTTTTAACAAAAGAAGATTTCCCGGTCTGCCGAGGTCCGAGCAGCAGTACGGATTTATCCTCGATCAATGAGGCTATATGAATTTTTCTTGCAATATAATCGATAAGTTACATCCATCGCAAATGGAGTTAGCGTTTATCATGTTAATAGCAAAGATCGTGGGCGATGGCAAATTGTTCTCTGACGTAAGTTGTTAACAATACGCCCAAACCTAAATTCTTATTGAAATGGGTAAAAGTGCAGCGGGTCATGCTAGAAACAGCCGATCGGTTCGAGCAAGAGCTGGTTAAAAAACTCACTTCACCAAGACTTTAGTGCAATCTTGCACATCCATAACATCGCCCTTGGCATCGCGTGGGCGCTTCGTATCTTCGGCCCAAACAATTTGACCTAATTTTCCGGAGTTTACTTGTCCCTGGTCATCTGTTGCACTACAGCTTTTTCCATTACTTGAAATTTTTTCAGCCTGACATAAGCTTTCCGTTGTAGCGGTTTTAAAACTGCAAAAGGCAATAGGTTTCTCGCTCAAATTACCAGCAAGTTTTGGATTGTTTTCGTCTCCAGCCAAACAGATTGCGATACAACTGGCTAGGGACTGGTTAAGTTCTTTTTTGCTCATAAAAAAAGTTGCAAACTTTGTTCTGATAAAGTCACAGCCTGTGAATAGAAAAATGGTAAATAGAACACCTAACAATTTCATAAAAATTCCTCGCGAGTTTTGAATGCTCTTATTCTACCACAAAATCCCTGCTCCTATCCCACAGGAAAGCGTATCAAAAGATAAATTTAAGCTAGTCTGAACATCCTCGTCAAAATCTTTTACAAAGCTAAGCCTTCGATATTGCGTGTAGCCAGTTACAAAAGGCCTGAACGACGATTCTTCTGACTTCTTTGTAAACGAGTAATTCATATCCGCTGTAAAGTTTGTTAATTTTACCTGTGTTTCGGAGCCTTTTACAAATTGATGAAAAATATTCTCATAGCGTACTCCAAACTGCAGTTTTTGTCCGTTGACATGAGCACCGAGTCGCCAGCCCGCAGCTAAAGAAGTCGGTGAATCATAGGATTTGATACCATAAATCACGCCACTTTCAAGAATCAACGGAAGATCAACATGATATTGATCAATCTCAACCACTGGGCTCAAATAAAAATCTCCACTTGGAAGATGAAAGTACGGTCCGTAGCCTAAATTTATTCTTTGGTAGTTAAAACTTTGAGCTCCGAATTCTGAGTCCACAAATACTCGCGGCGCGTGTTCCATGAGCAATGACAGTCCTTGCAGGTAACCTCTATGCATGTCAAGCGCTTCAGAAAATACGATGACTTTGTTAAGGAGTGGGCTAGAGCTGCCAACGTAACGACTTAGCATAAAGTTTAATGTGTTTTCTGCCAACTCTTCAGGAATTTCATTTGGAGCTTTAACATTTTCAGTCTGATTCGAATCCAAGTCTTTTTTCCGATACGCGATAGCATGTTTTTCAAGTAGGAGCAAAATAGATTGGTCAATTTCTTTATCTAATGTTTTCGACTCTGGAACAACGTGGAAGAAAAAATGATCCTTTTCGTCGGGACTTGGATTCCACTGGGTTATTTTTGTTCGTACTTTTTTCAGGCTTTTTCCTACTGTCAATTTTCCCTCTCCCTTAGGAGACTTTTGAAGTTGCCCGTTCGAAAAACCCGCATCAAAAAAAATCATTTTTTTAGGAAAACTTTTCTGCAAAGCAAATTCCGGCACTATTCTAGTTATAAAATTTGTCTGCAAAGCAATGACCTCACTGCGATCGAGCCTACCGACATAAGGAAAATTTTCCAAAAGTCCAAATGCAATCAAATCTAGCACATCTTCTTCTAGTAAAATTTCCAATTGATAATCCTGTAACGGTATAGATATTGTTTGTGTGTAGATTTTTGCACTTCCTTTAAATTTAATTTTTAATTCAAATTTTTGCCCGTTGTCTTTTACTTTTAAATAAGCATGGGCTTTTTGTGAACGATCATTTCTACAAGCTGAATTGGTAAAAATTCCTGATCCTAGAATCCCACCGCCAATTTTTAATCGAGCCCCTAACTGTTGACATAATAATGCGTTAAAATCTTCTTTTGCCGTCTTACTCGAAAACTGATTGCCCTTCAATCCTGACAAATCAATAAGTAGGTCGAGGTTCGTGATGTCAACGTCTTGACCCAGCACCTCGGGACAAGGAAAAAATATTTCTAGACTAATGAATAGGCTAAAAAGCATCGGAATGATTTTAGAGTTTTGATAAAGCATATCTGTTCAGTCATCGGCGTAAACCGTAATTTCTTCAATGATTTAAGTCTAATCTTCTAAATTTACTTGAACACTTCTGAGCAGTTACATGAATTATCTTAACTTTAGAAGATAAGTAACCGAATGCCTTTATATGAGGGGAAATAATCGTGCATAGTGCGAAATCCATTTTTAATCACAAAATCCTAACCTTTGCAGCGGTTGTGAGTTTCTCCGCCCAAAGTTGCTCGGATAAATCTAATATTGGGTTGGCTACAAACGCTAAAGTGTTAGTAGATTTAAAAGATATAGATAGCCCTTTAATTGCGATGCCCGTTACCTCTACAACAGCTACATTAAATTGGCCCATGAACTCCAGTGGATCAG
>JAYVPO010000181.1:0-13810 GCA_043757325.1 bacterium | reverse complement strand
TAAAACAACTCTTAGAAAATACAGAGCCCCACCCTGCAGTTTTATGTATCGATCCTAAAGGAACGTTTACAAAGGACGCGTTGGAAATGGTCCGATCTTTAAAATTAGAAAATAAGGTTGTTCATTTAAAACTCGGAGGTAGTGAAACATTCAATCCTATTTTTACACCCGATTCACTGCGCAACGCTAGGTTCCTGCAAACAGCCCAGATGCTACGTGCGGCCGCGTCAAATTTTTCCAAAGGGCATACTGGAAACGACTTTTGGGAAATTTCGTCCTTTAATCTTTTGAAAAATTGTCTGGTACATTTGGCTGTGACTAGAACGTATTACACACTAAATGATCTGTATAGGTCGGTGCTTTCCGCATCAACTTCAGAGCCAAGTCAAGATTTAGTGTCAGCCTCAAAGACTGAAAATCTAGACCTGGAAATAAAATCAAATATTGAATCTGCCGCGGTTTATTTTGAGCAAGAATTTTCAACGTTTGAAGATAAAGTAAAAACAAGCATCGTTGCAACTGCTACCAGCTTTTTAAACCAGTTTCAGGAATACCAAGCTTCTAAGATCTTCTGTCCTCGTGAAGAAGACCTGACAATTCGTTCCATGCATGACGCGATCTCCGAATCAAAAATTATCCTATTTGATATCACCGAGCCTGGGCTTTCGAAAGCAATGGGAACTTTTGTGAAATTAAGTTTTGAACAAGCGGTACTTGATAGGCTTAAAAGTCGCTTCGATAAAAAAATCCCCGCCGTGATGATTGTGGATGAGTACCAAGACGTGGTTTCGGTGGGTAGTGGCGGCTCGCTGGGTGATGACAAATTTTTAGCAAAGTGTCGCGAAGGGAATGCCATGGTGATCGCAGCAACCCAAAGTTTAACATCCCTGGAAAATGCTCTTGGATCGGCCAGTGCCGCGAGAGAAATCTTCCAAAATTTCAGAACTAGAATCGCCTGCCATTCATCCGATGGACTTACCATAAAAACGTTTCAAGAATTAATCGGCGAATTTGACCGTGAAAAACTCACGGAAAGCTTTTCTCGTCATTCGCCGGATGCGTCACTCAGTCAGCTGACAGGAGCAATTGATTCTCGCAAAACAAATTTAAGCGAATCTGTAAGCTTGTCCACGGTAAAAGAATTCACAGTGACCGGAAAACATTTTTCGAGCCTTCGCGCGTTTGAAGCATTTGCCATTGTGTTTGACGGAATAGAAACCCAATTTGCTAAGATTTTTTTAAAACCCTATTTTTTGACCGATAAAACCACATCCCATAAAAAAGTCTTGGATATTCTACGCGATTCAGAAAAACGAGTGGCCTTGACTATTTCGGCACTTTTGATGTCTTGTCTTATGTTCACTTCACCTGGTCACGCAGGCATTTTTCCGAATCTTTGCGACGTCGTGAAGTCAACTGACTTTCTGTCAAACATGGAATTTAATATCTCAGGATGCACCTGTGGTTGGCCGCCTCACCCGTGCACGCAGATAAGTTACTACGCCCCTGAAACATTTATCGAAGTTGTGGCAAACCCCAAAGAAAGCGAATTTAAAAACCTTCCGGGTGCTGCGCTGCAATTAAATACATTGGGAATGGCTAGTAGGCGTCCGTTCGGTGCGGAAGGAGAGCTTGATACCCATAGTTTTCATGCGCATGTGCTGACGGTGCCGTTTTTTAGTGCGTTCAGTTCGGCAATGCCCTGTGGGAGCTCTGTGACCGAGCGTGGCTGCTTTGAAGCCATGAGCGAGCACTTGGGTTCACTGTGGTCGACAGGAAGTGCAGATCTACTGCAGCCGCAGTTTTTGTTATTCGCTGCTAGTCCCAAAGCTTGCCTTTTACTTGGCGCAGCAAAATCTCCCATCGGAGGCGAATATAATTTTCACCCAAGTAATTCACAATGCAGCACGCCGAGAAATTTTATGCCGCATTTTCCTCCATCAACTCATTCGGCGTGCACCGGATGGGGGCCTTTTTTTCCAAGAGCTGGCACATACGAGGGACCAAGCCAGACGATCGGCTCTTTGATGATTGCAGCACGCATTAAAAGTCTGGCATCGGAAGTGTTTTTGGGCACACCGACCTCACCTGACGAAAAGTGGCAAATGATTAAGCCAAATTCTAGTGCGGGGTTTCGCGAAGGAGAAACGGCTGCCTTTATCGAAACTTTTAAGCGGGGTAACGAGTGGGGGCGTCTAGCTGGCGGAAAGCCGAAGAATTTTTTGTACGTTATTTGGAGAAGGCAGTCATGTTGCAAAGAATTCACGGATTCTATCGCAGCAAAGGCAGCTATTGTTGGAATGAAAGCCGTGTGCAGTGCCGGAGGGTTTCGCTAGTGATAAACTTACTACACACGTCACCCTGCGGAATTGTGATCAACGAAGTTTTAGGTGATGCAAAACACAAGAACGCAAGCGACATTCATATCGAGCCGACTGAGTTTGATGTGCAAATCCGCTTTCGAATTTTTGGCGAAATGACGCAGCCACAAAAAAATATCCCTAAATTTCTTCAAGATGTTTTTATTTCAGATTTAAAAAAAATTCTCGGACTTTCGATTGCGGTTTCGGGAAGACCGCAAGACTCGCGGGCAAGTTTTAAAGATCACGGAATTGACGTGCGGGCTAATCTTTTACCGACTATATACGGAGAAAAAGTCGTGCTCCGCATTTTAGATCTAGGACGTGACTTTAAACTGGCAAACGTCGGTTTTTCATCGCAGACTGTGGCTGATTTAAAAACGGCGTTGGAAGAATCAAACGGGGTCATTTTAATTTCCGGGCCAACCGGAAGCGGCAAGACAACCACCCTTTACAGTTTACTTAATGAGCTCGGCCCACATTGCAAAAATATTGTCACACTTGAAGACCCAGTTGAATACCGCCTCCGCGGGATGAACCAAGTCCAAATTAGTTCCAAGTTAAGTTTTGGTCAGGGGCTTCGAGCAATTTTGCGTCAGGATCCAGATATCATACTGGTCGGAGAAATTCGAGACGAAGAAACGGCGGACCTCTGTTTTAAGGCAGCCTCGACTGGGCATTTAGTGTTATCGACCATTCATGCCAACGGAGCTAGAGAAGTCTGTGAACGACTTGAAAAACTTGGGGTAGAAAAATATCTTTTGAAATCAAATTTACGATTTTCTGCAGCACAAAAATTACTCCCCAAAATATGTCCAAGCTGCTCTAGTCTTCTAGGGCCCCACAGTTTGGTGCGTGTTTTAAAACCAAATCCTGGCTGTAGCCAATGCAATAGCGGAGTTATCGGAAGAATTCCTATTCTGGAATACTTAGACCAGAGGGCCGTCGCGGACTACTTCGACGACACCAAATTAAATGACTTGATCCGTATGAAAAATTTTCACAACCAACACGTTGAGCTTGTGGAGTTAGGACTCGTAGACGCGGGAGGTCTTAGTGAATTTAATTAAAGGGTTTTTAGTCACTATTTTCTTTTATACACCCACTTATGCCGACGGTTTTAATTACTTTGAAAAACGGATTGATTATTTTTCTGAAGAAACACCAAAACCATTAAGTAAAAGTCACGACAAAGCAGAGTCTGCCCCACGGTTCGACTGGCAAAAATTTATGAACCCTGCAAATGTGGAATTTTTTAAAGAGGGAGACCACGTGCCTCCAGAACCTTTTATGGAGGTTGCTAGAAATCCAACGGATGAAAATCTAAAAATGTGGATTGGCTACGTTGAAAAGAAAAATAAAGTTGCAAGCCACTTTCAAGAGCGTATGGCGGATTTTTTAAAGATCAATAACAAACCCGCAGTAGCCAAACCGGAGCAGTTACCTCGACCTTTAGACGTGGAAACAACTGATACACAGCGGTTTCAGTTCCGACTTTTTTTTGACTCAAGTTGTCCGCATTGCAAGAACATGTTTCCAACAATGAAGGAACTTCGCACCGCAGGATTTAAAGTCGACGGACGCCAAACAGATGATCAAACCTTAAATTTCGAAACTGCTGGATTTGAATTTGAGAAAGCCAAAAAAGATGAGCTTTTAAAACATCAAATTCAAAGTGTCCCACTTCTTTTGATTGCAGACCGACAGTCAAAACAAGTTCAGAAGATATCGGGGTTTTTAAATACGCAGGAGGTTTTGCAAAAATTAAAACAATTTAAAAAATAAAGAAAATATTTTCGTGAAATTTTAACTCTCTAAACCCAGGAGCTTGTATATGGATAGAAGAAATTATGATCATTTGTATTTCAATCGCGGAAATGTCTGTGAAAGATCTGGCGAGAAATCTTCGATTGGATTTTGGATTGGTATTACGACTATAGCAGTGGCAGTTATGTTTTTTTATGCCCTGGGACTTCACGCAGCACCTACAAAACTTCCAGGTGCTGATGTCAGCGATAAGCTTGAAGCGGCTGGAACCATTCTTCACATTATCGACACAGGACTTTTTAAATGGGGAGCAAGAATCTTTGCGGGAATCTGTGTGATGTCATCAGCATGGGCTTTGAAAGAACAACGTTTTGGAATTGCCGTTATTTCTATCGTTGGTGCCATAATCTTCGGGACTGCACCGATGTGGGTTAAGAACATTTTTTCAATTGGTGGAGGAGATAGTGTTTTTGGAATGATTGAATTTCTACATTTTAATGTCTCAAATTCCTTGAGATTTGTCCATGTATAATTATGAAAAACTGCGTAAAAACCACGGTAACCCAGTAAGCCAAACGATTGATACTCCAATTTTAATTTTTGATCATTTTGAACTTGGAGACGCGTTCTTAGCACTCGGTGTAGTGATGGTTTTTGGTGTTTTTTTTTACATGTGGGACGTAATGGCCATAGGTCTCATCCTTGTTTTAGGATTTGCTCCAAAAATCAGGCAGAAAAATAACAAAGGAATTTTTTTCCACTGGCCGTATCGACACCTGGGAATCAATTTACCAGGTCTTATGAATCCCAAAATCAGACGTAAATATTCAGACTAAGGAGACTACGAAGATGGAAGGTAAAAAAGCGAATTGGACTCACCAAGAACGCCGTCCACGGGTCGAAATGAAATTTAAAATTTCAAAAAATAGAAAATATATTATTGCCCAAGAAACATCGTCCTGGATATTTCCAGTCAACTACGTGAGCAAGATATTAGAAGCGGCAAAAACCGGGGGTGTGCATGCTCAAAAGGTTTAAACAAGAATCTCAAAGAAAAATTGAAAGCTTAGTAGGATCAATGGAAAAAGGAATCGAAGCTGCAAGGCTCCAGTCACCTCCCGAGGGGGCTTATTCAGGGGTCAATTTACGTGCGCTGCCGAAGTACATTTGCTATAAAGCGGCAGGCCTTAAAACACGCAGTACACTGGAACTTGTAGTAGCAATACTTACGTTGGCATTCGTCAGCTATTTTGTGACATCTCGGTTTGAAATAAGTGCTCTTTACGACAAGCTGCGTACCAAAGAATACATTTTAGCCCCTGGAGTCATTGATTTCACGCCAGCGAGCTCTCAGTCTGTTTCTGACGAATATATTTCCCAGGCTGTCATGGAGTATGTTTTTCAATTTGCAAACGTCAATCCAACAAATATCGATGAAAGGTTTGAGGCCCTATCGAATTCGATGAGCAGTGACCTGCAGATAAAATTTCGGTCGGAAGCTTCTGCATGGAGAGAAAAAGTAAAACAAGACAATCTTTTTGAAATGGCTACGGTTACGTCAAAACAGATTGAAGCAGATGGCAAAGGAAGCTACCGTGTCACGGCAAAAATCAAAACCGCTTCCTATGTGGGAAGTGAGCACATCGGAGTGCGTGACGAAGTGATTGAGATGGCGCTTAAGCTTGTTCCACCACGTGAAGGAAAAAGATGGTTTCTGGAAATAACGACTTTAACTAAGGCCAGTCAAGATTCTTATAACGTTAAAAAATCATTTGGAGAGTAAAAAATTATGAAAGATGAAACTAAAAAATCAGGATTCGACAAACTTATTTATTTATTTTGTATAATATTCGGATCCACTTCCCTACATGCCCGAGGCGTCCACTACGACGAGTCGCGTTCTACGGTGCGCGTGAGTGTTGCAAAACAAAGCCTGTTTAAATTCGATGTTCCGGTTTCAACCATTTCTTCGGTCTCGCAGTTTGACATAAAACCTGCAAGTGGTGAAAATCCTGATTTTTCGCTTATTTCGGTAGAGCCGCGTGTGCCAGGGGCAGTAAGCAATGCGGTATTTATTCTCGCAGATAAAACCGTCGTAAAACTAAGATTAACGGCTGTATCAGATGAGAATCTCGAGAATTTTATTGAGTTAAAATCTAAAAAAAATGCCGAAGACCAACTGCTTGAAAACCCTGAGTATAAAAAAGGAAACAAAGTCGATTTGATGAAAGCACTCATCTTGCAGGATAAAATTTCTGGCTATAAGATCCGAAATTTAGACAAGCCCGTCAAAAGCGAAGCTAAATTTATGCACATAACGCTGCATAAGGTTTACGAAGGCAAAGAATATAGTGGCTACGTCTACATTTTTAAGAATATTTCTTTGAATGTGGAGCAAGACATTGATATCCGCGAGTTAAAAATTGGCAAACCAAATGCTGCGCTGATGGGATATCTGGAACAAAAGAAACTTCGCCCCGGTGAGGAAACAAAACTTATCATAGTATCTAAAGCTTCGGCTTTACTCAGTAACGTAATATTGCCATTGGGTCAAATTCAAAAAAATAAAGGAGAGTAATGTGAAAAAAATTATGAATAAAGCCTTGGCAACATTGCTAACCTTTAAATCTTTTTTGCAAGAACGCCCTAAGATTCTAATTGCGGCAATTTTTACGGCGATAACTCTTGCGGTATTTACTGTGAGTAAACTTTGTGAATCCAAACGTGTCATTTATAAGCAAGAAAATACAGGTGAATTTAAGTCCGCCAGAATTTTTAACAGCGGAGGTATTACTTTTTCAGATGGCAAAGACAAAGTTTATTCAAAAACCATCAAAGACTTGATGGCGGCAGTTGATGGGCTTAAAAAACAGGTTGAGAAAATCGAGGCTAAAAAAGAGATGAATTTGTCGCCGACACCAGCTGTTGCAATATCTCCACCTCCATCTGAGCCTCGTGCTTTGGAAACTCCTATTCAAATCGATAGCGGGCCTGTTGGTAGCGTGCCGCAAGCTTATCGAGAAATTTCTCCAGCCTATCAACCTGCACCACAATTTGGATTTCCGGCTGAAAACAAAAAACTCCGAAAGGGACCGGATCTCATTTCGTTTCCAGTAAAAGATGCCTCGCCCGCGTTAGAACCTTTGGGGATTACGCTGCCAAGTGGTAGTTACGTGCGTGGAAAGCTTTTAACCGGAGTCGACGCCCCGGAGGGAAAACCCTATCCCGTGCTGTTGCAACTCGATTTCGCGCACATTCTTCCCAATGATCACCGCGTAGATCTTTCTGGCTGTTTCATGATTGCAAAAGCTCAAGGTGACCTTTCCACTGAGCGCATTCAAATGCAGGCGACGAAATTAAGCTGTGTATCAAAGTCAGGTAGGACGTTCGAAAAAGATGTGAACGGTTTTGCTGCAGATAGCGTAGACAGTAGTTTTGCCGTTGGCGGATCGATAAATTCGAAACAAGACCGCGTTGCCGGCATGGCTTTTTTGGCATCCATTGTCGAAGGAATTTCAAAATCTATTCAAGAGGCGCAAGTAACAAAACAAATAAATCCACTTGGTGGTTCCAGTACTGATGTCTCTGGTGATCAAACCAAGCACCTTCTGTCTGGCGGGGCTGCGACGGCCGCAGGAAATGTGACGCAATGGTATTTGAAACAGGCCGAGCATCTGCTTCCAACAATTCGTATTGGCTCAGGCCAAGATGTCTGGATTGTCATGCAAGATGCTGTGAGCCTACCGAGTTTTTTCTTTAAACACGATTTGAAAGGATCTAACAATGAAAAAAGTTATTCTTACGTTTCTCGTCTGCTTGACTAACAGTTGTGCCCACACTGAACATGATTTAACCCTGGAAAAGAGAGCTGACTATGTATCCTTGCAACCAGAATCTTTAAATCTTGACGCAAAAAAAGCTTTAGGAGTCTCGGGTACTCACCAACCGGAACGGCATGTTGTGAGTGTTTACTTATTCCCCCACGAAGTAACCCCAAAGGAATACTTCTGGGGCGGGTGGATTTCCGTCGTGCTTGATGGTCGAAGCTTGGAATTTATTGACGAAGCCGCGGTAGTAGATACAGCACAGGCAAAAAAAGGAACTTTATAAATGAATGTTACTCAAAAAATCGACAGAATGTTTAACGAAGTATTAGCCAAAGACGAAAGATTTACCAAGGCATTGTATTCGAGGCCAGAATCCCTATCAAACTTTCTACCATACGATGAATATCTGCCCGAATGGATGCTTTTTTTAAATAAAGATGGATCACTTGGTGCCATTTATGAAGGCACCCTTTTGCAGCATGAACCGATGACTTCAGACGAGATCGTGGCTGCAGTTACCGGCCTTAGAAGTTGGTTTACATTGCCCGAGTGTTGCACGCTTCAGATTTTATTTGATCAAAAGGAGCTGACTTCAACGGAACATGTCTTTGATGAACTATCTGCAGCGTATGAGTCACCCCATTCGGTTTCGAAAATGCTGTGTGAAAAGCGAATTGAAATGATAAAAAAATCGTGTGATAAAAAGTCTGGCCGCGGACCTTTACGCAGAAAATTGACCCTCAGCATTCGCTACACTCCACGTTTCGTCAAGCCGCCTATGATTAATTTTTCTTTTAAACATCCGAATAATATTCTTTTTAAAGAATTGACTGGCTTTGTCGACGAGCTGAAAATTTTTCAGGATTTGCTTTTAAGTTTTGAACAGAATTCAAAACTTCATTTGACGCGCATCGATGCCGATCAGTTTCTAGGTTATGCGCGGGAATTTTTTAATCCTTCGTCGGTACTGGATCGAACCTTTGCTGAATTTAATCCTAATGTTTCTCTTTCTAAGCAGATTCTTTACAATTCACCCGTTCTTGATCACGCATCCATTCAAAGAGAAGGTCGTAAAACAAGAACTCTTACACTTAAAACAAGCCCGCAGTGGGCTTACCCTGGCGGAATGGCCTACTTTACGAAACTTGAATTTCCTTTTAAGTTATCATTGTCTTTTAGTTTTCCACAGAAAACTAAAGTAAAACAATTTTTTGATATTAAAGAATTTTTTTTACAAAATACACCTTCGGCAAAATCTCGGAGGCAGCGAGACGAAATTTTGGCTGTTCAAGAACGTCTTGCCAGAGAAGACCAGTGTCTTTTTATGACATTTAATGTGATTTTAGATGCAGAATCTGATCATAACCTCGACAGTCAAACCAGGCAGGTCATCAATCTTTTTCAAAATGATCTCGGGTGTGACGTGATTGAAGAGCGTGATATTGGCCTTGGACTTTGCCTTAATGCGTTGCCGCTAAATTATTCACCTAAATCTGATGTCTCAGCCCAGCGTTACATACGCATTCTAAGATCGGACGCAACAAAGTTTGTACCGATTTTTGATTCCTTTCGCGGCCTTAATAATCCGCTGCAAATTTATCAATCCCGCGAACGAAATCTGGTGAAATTTTCCCTACTAGAAAATGAAACATCCAATCATACGGTGGTCCTAGCAGACACAGGTTCTGGAAAAAGCGCATTCGTTATTGACTGCATTCAAGCTGTAAAACGTATGAATCCTGAGCCCCTGGTATTTGTGATCGACAAAAAAAGCAGTTACGGCATGCTTTCAAAATATTTTGATGCCGATTTGACTGTGTTTGATTGGGATCAAGATATGCCGTTCAGCCCGTTTCGAGGCAGTTATGATGAAGCCAAGTTTTCGTTTTTAACCGGCCTTATCACCACAGCCATCCGGATGACTTCCGAAAATTTTGCTTTAGAAAGTGATCACGAAGCAGCAATTACCAAAGCATTAAAAAACGCCTACGCAAAAAAATTGACCACTGCCGGATTGCTGTATCATGCGGGGCAACTATCTTCTTCAGAAACGGCAGTTGAAGTGAGTCTTTCTATGGAAGACGTGATTGAGTCACTTTCAAGCCTCACGGCAGACGTGGAATTTGAAGCATTCTCCAGTCAAATTGAAACCATCACGGCTAAACTCAAATCTTTTTATGGAGACGGTCAGTATGCCAAGTTTTTCAAAGGTGGAAAAAAGTCATCATCATCGTCAAATCTGTTTAGAATTTACGACCTTGATGCTCTCGACAAGAATCCAGTGATGCAGGCGCTTATGACGATGGCCGTGATAGAAGAGATACGACAGACGATTAAACTTCCAGAAAATAAAGCCCGCGGCGGCATCATCGTCATCGAGGAACTTGGAATGATCGGTGGAGAAAACCCGGCTGCTGCTAGGTTTATCAAAGACGCAGCTGAAACGTTTAGAAAGCTCGGTTTTTGGCTTATTAGTTTGACTCCTCGCCCGCAGAATTATTTCGAAATCGAGGCAGGAAAAGCCATGTGGTCGGTTGCCGATAACTTTATATTTATGCAGATGTCAGAAGATAATGTTCGCTACGTCAAAGAGAAATCATCACTTCTCGACGAGGCAAGTAGTGAAATTATTGTGTCGCTGCGCACTGTTCGCAACCAATTTGCCGATGTCTACTATATGAATAAGAAAAAAACAAAGCAGGGGGCATTTCGCTTCGTGCAAACCCCTTACGACAGGTGGCTATCTCCAACCAATGCCAAAGATGCTGCAACAGCAGCAAAAGTTCTTGATGAATTTCCGCATGATAAATGGTTGGCCCTGGAGACTTTAGTAAATCACTATAGTTAAAAGCTTTACCTTCGGTTTTTCACAAACTTTCAGATTTTTAAAATCATCCTACTACCACCAAAGCGGATGATTCTTTTTATTTTTAAAAAGGAGTCATACGATTTATGTTTTTATATTTGTTTTTGTTATTTCCTAAGTTTTTATCAGCTGAAGATTATCTTCGGTATCAAAAATCATCGAAAATCTCTCCGCAAGATTATCTTTATGAATCGCGAAGTTTAAAGCAAGATGAGCTTTTTGACTCGACAACTGCGACGCTCGATATGGGAGTTGATCTTGGAATCGGCTCAGACTGTGGACGAGTAGATTTCAAAAACACACTGCGCGCGAGTTTAAAAAATATTTTAAATAGCGAGTATTTCGGAGATTTGGGACAAAACATTGTTGGTTCATCACCCATGCTTGCCGCCTGTTATTTTTCTCCAACGTGGTGTGCCATCTTAAAGCATTCACAGCTAAATGCCAATTTCATGTCCCAAATGCGCCTTAATCAGTGCGCACTTATCGATAAATACACCGACTCACGTACAGAAGATTATTATAAAGAACGACAAACTTGCGTGCGGCGCCAGATAAAAGAAAACGGCGGTAATCTAGAATCAGCCATGGGGTCTTGCCAGAATGTCTATCAGGCAGACCTTGCAAGTTGGAAGGATTCAGGCCAGTCAAACACCAATAAGTTAATCGATTCGTCTGCGGCTTGGGCTGGTTTTCATGGTGAATCGGCAAAAACTTCGCTGGATCTTTTGAAATCGATGGTGGGAGATACGGTTATTACTAACGGTCAAGTCAAAGTCGATTACGGCCCCAAGAACGTAAATTTAAGTCCAAATAATTATCTTTTAGGTTTAGAAAAAAGCATGCACACAAAACTTTGTTCTGAGGTTCTGGGCAAGATAAAAAATCAACCCGGACAGCCAGTAGAAAGAATTATTTCAGACGCTGAAATAAAATCTCTTGGTAAGGGGTCTCAAGAATTTCAAATTTCTCGTGAGGTTTTAGAAGCGCTTTCATTGATGCCTGACCGCAG
This sequence comes from bacterium, assembly GCA_043757325.1. Lineage (GTDB taxonomy): Bacteria > Bdellovibrionota_B > Oligoflexia > Oligoflexales > RGVZ01 > JAYVPO01. Next base: position 1,978 of record JAYVPO010000181.1, on the reverse strand, counting down.
GCAAGACCTCTACTGTAAAAAATTGGCGGACGCGTTAGCCTTGAGTATTTTCACCAAAGATTTAAATACTTCTCTTGATATCCTAACCGCCTCGTCACAAAACCCGCACCTTCCTTCCAACCGCAAACTTGAAATCGACGACAAGCGCCGGCAGCTAAAAGAGCAGGTTGAATTGACGTTAACTCTCAAAAAAGAAAGATCTGAGCCACTCAACGCTGTTATGTCTCAGATTAGTAGTTCAGGAAACGATATCCGGCAAGAGATTGTTAAAGAAAAATTTCATCAAGATGATGCTACTTTGCGAAACGCTCGCATGAAGTCACAGCTTCTTGATTGCGCCGACGGCTTGCCTTGCCCACAACAAAGGAGTCCTTAAGAATATGTTTAGTAACACCGCTTACGAAGCTCTGTACGAGTACATCGGCCTGAGCCTTCACCAAAAATTCATCGAAGTTATCTCGTCGCAAAAAGTATTTCTCGCGGTCACTCTGGTTATTTTTGGAGTTATGTTTTTTACGACAACTTTACAATTTTTTTCAAAATATATGCCGGGATCTTTGGTGCAAAGACGGTTTGTGCCGTTATCTCGGTATGTCAAAATCGTTTTCTGCTTATTTTTGGGAATATCTATTCTTAGGATTGGTTCTAATACAGACGTTAAAAAGTTTAATGGTACCTCGTGGAAAGACAATGCCTACATTAAATCCAAAGTAAAAGACAACCGCGGTGATTTTCGGGTGAGTTTGGTATTTGATCTGCTGAGCAGGTCAGCTGAAGAAGTGGCCGCACTGTTGTCTCGCATCGTAGATAACATTTTTAAAACGTCTCACAGCCAGTTGGATGCGCCGAATTTTTTCTATAAGGCGGTGATGATGGCAGGTGCTGCGAGCATTACAGATCCTAATCTAAAAGAAGCCGTGCGCAGTTATTCAAGTGAGTGCCTTGACCGGCTGCTGCCTCTGGTGGGAAACAAAGAAGCGCTTGATCATCTGGATGGTATGTTTGGAAATGATCGAACCATTGATCAAAAGCTAGCAACCCTGACAATCGATGGAACGGCAAAGACAACCTACACTTGCCTTAACGCTAAAAACGACATGCGCCAAAAGCTCATGGAATACACGCGGGCTAATTCCGATTTTTTTAAGACTATGACAAATGGTCTTTCTGCAAACGGTATGTCTGAAACGGCGTGGCTCAATACGCAGGCGTCGATGACTTTGGTAGATCATTTCATGGAATCTAAAGAAGGGTTTGCCGGGATTGAAAAAGGATCTATTCCGCAAACTGGGCTTGCAAGTGTCGTGCAACATGTCAGTAAAGCCTTAAGTTGGGATGGTCTCTTAAGCATTTTCGGAAGAGAAGGACGAGGTGCTGTATTGTCTGCGGAACGAGCGCGCGAGTTTAGCGAAAATCTGTCGCGTGCTCCTCACGTTGCCGGTTTTATCAAGATGGCCCTGTTTGCAATTTTTCCTTGGCTTTGTTTTTTTGTCATTGCGGGACGATGGAAGGTTTTACTTTACTGGTACGCTATCTATGCTTCAGTGTTGATTTGGACTCCCATTTGGACCTTGCTTTATCATGTGATGCTTGGGATTTCACTTTCAACTGAAAGCATGGCAGCCCTTGGAAAATTATCTGATGGTGTATCGCTTTACAGCGCCAGTTTAGTTTCTTCAAAAATGAACTACATGTTTGCTGTTTATTCTTGGCTGCAGCTTCTTATTGGCGCCACATTTACAGGAAGTCTTCTTTGGTTTTTAAAACCTGTCCTTTCAGATACAGAGACTGAATCTGCGCCTGAATTTATTGACGATGCGAAATCTGCAGCTCGAAACGTAGGGAGAGCACTTTGATTATGGTCGATCTTACTTCCGTATTATTATGTTACGCCAGGGGTTTGGGGACAGCATGTCACCAAGGTGAAACCGGACAGTGCGCAAGCATTGTCCATACTTGCCTACCCGTTTTTTATTCT
>JAYVPO010000180.1:0-3702 GCA_043757325.1 bacterium | reverse complement strand
CTTGCTTCAAAAAATTATAGATGGAAATTTACGCGACACTAGAGAGATCAATATAACAGGTGCGGGTGACCCTTTTGCCAGTAAGTTATTCCGGAATTTTTTATTTGAATTTGATGGTTCTCATTATCCAGATCTTAAAATTAATTTATTTACTAATGGTCTTTTGTTCGACGAAAACGCCTGGGAAAAAATGGCGAAGGTGCAGAAAAATATCGGCGCTGTTCTAGTGTCGTTAGATGCGTCTTCCGAAAGCACCTACAATGAAATTCGCAGGGGAGGCGACTTTCAGCGTGTTCTAAAAAATTTGGCTTTTTTGTCCAACTTAAGATCGCAAAATAAAATCACTTATTTAGAGATTGATTTTGTGGTTCAGACCAAAAATTTCCGTGAGATGCCGCACTTTGTTGATTTGGGAAAGAAGATTGGGAATTGTTTTGTATTATTTCAACGGATTTGGAATTGGGGCACTTTTGGCGAGCAAGAGTTTTTAGAACAGCAAATCCACTCCACCGACCATCCGGATCATGCAGAATTTTTAGAGATCGTGAGCGACCCCCGATTGGCTGACCCCATTGTAAAAATGTCGAACTTATCGGAGTTCCTTTAATTTTTGCGCACCAGGCCAGGCGCGGTCTTCTTCGGATAGTTAGGTCTTGTTGAGGCTATAATTGCCTATGTTTCCAGTTCTTGTATAGAGTGTAGGGATGGATGATATTCTTGGTGATAGATCTCGAGCTAATTTGAGTGGGATCACATGCGCCATTCCTTATTGGCAGTTAGAAGTTTACGACGACGGACGAATTGGTCATTGTTGCCCCACTTGGCTTTCTACTCCGATTGGAAATATTAAAGAAACTTCTTTATACCAAGCAATATATTCGCAAAATTCGGAAAAAATTCGCGCTTCGATCGAGAGCGGTGAATTTTCTTACTGCAGCAAAACATTATGCCCATTCTTAAGCAAGTATGTCGTTTCCAAAGAAATAAGTTTTCCCATTTTGTCGAAAAACTCAGCGGCAGAAGGAGGGTATAACAAAGTGCTTGGACGCAATGAAGTGCATTTAATGCTGAACTACGACAAATCTTGCAACCTAAAATGCCCTTCCTGCCGTAGTGATTCAATTATGACTACGGAAAAAAATATAAGTGCAGATCAAATGCTAGTGCACGATGCTATAAAAAAAAATATTAAAGAACTGTTAGAAATGGGAAACACGGTTCACTTAGGGATAACCTCCACAGGCGACGCGTTTGCCTCCCCGCTTTTTGCGCGCCTTTTGCGAGAGCTAGAATTTAACGATAGACTATTTTTAGCCATTTATACCAATGGTGTATTAATGGAAGAGCATCGCTTTACTGAACCTATGTACAAAATGATAAAATCGTTTGGGATTAGTGTGGATGCAGCTTCCGAGGAAGTTTACCGCTCGGTGCGCAGAGGAGGAAATTTTAAGAAGCTCATGGAAAATATTCGTTGGCTAGATAAGGCTATTCAGCTAAAAAAGTTTCCAAACTTTGCTCACCTCACAATAAATTTTGTTGTGCAAAAAGAGAATTTCCGAGAAATGAAAGAATTTGCCCAATTTTTTACGGAATATTCCTCGGTGAATTCTATTTGGTTCAATTTGATCGCAGATTGGGGACATTTGGGGAGAGTAAAGTTTGAAGATCTGGCTGTTTGGAGAGTGGATCATCCTGAACACAACGATTTTTTAAAAGTTATAAACGACGACTATTTTTTTCATAACCCCAGAATCAATATGGGAAGTTTGAGTCACTATCGAAATGAAGGATTTCTATTATCTAATTAGGAGATAAAATTTCTAAATTACCCACTAGCACATTTTGTGTTCTACCTTGGAATCATCTCTACGTTAGCGAGCGTGGTCATGTTTATCCATGTTGCATCAATCGAGCTGCGGAAGCGCGGGCAGATAATCCGGAAGGCGAGCCGTATCTGTTAGATGGGAACACTCCACTTTCAAAAATTTGGAATTCTGAAAATCGAAAAAGCCTTAGAAGAGAGTTCCTAAGTGGCGAGAGACCAAATTCTTGTATGAAATGCTTTGCTGAAGAAGAGGCCGGAGGCAGAAGTTACAGGAATCAGATGAATGAGTTGTACAGAGAAAAAGTTCCCTCGGCTCATGACCTGAATCTAAATGGTAACGCGGCACTTGATATAAATTTCATAGATCTACGTTTTGGAAACACTTGCAATTTAAGGTGTAGAATGTGCACCCCTCAATTTAGTAAATTAATTTTGAAAGACTATAAAGACATTTATAGCATTGATACTTCACAGCCTGAATGGCTTTCGTTGCAGGACTTGAATTGGTTTAAAAATAAAGATTTTCTGCATAGCTTGCCATTAATTGCGCCTAGTCTTGAAGTATTGCATATCGCAGGCGGAGAACCCTTAATTATCCAAGAAACGTTTGAGTTTTTACGGAACCTAATCAAACTTGGCGCTTCAAAAAAAATTAGCCTACACTATAATACGAACCTTACTGTTTTGCCTGAACAGGCAAAGGAAATCTGGTCGCACTTCAAAAGTGTCCGCTTAATAGTCAGTCTGGACGGAGTGGGTGAGTTGAACGGCTATATTCGTTATCCTTCGCGGTGGCGCGACATAGAAAATAATTTACGAATTTTGGATGAATTCCACGAGAATTACAATTGCAGTTATGTTGGTATCCACACAACAGTTCAAATCTATAATGTTTTGCAAGTCCGAAAGCTTTTAGAATTTTTATCTACATTCAAATTTATCCAGCCTCTTCCCGAGCTAACAGCTCTAGAGGGCCCAGAGCAATTTAATATTCAGAGTTTGCCCGCCAGTGTAAAATCCATCGCCGAAAGCGAGCTTTTAAAATGTATTCCTAGAAAGCAGGACACTTTTTTCGAAAAACACTTTGTGCAGGGAATTTTGGCAGTGATTGGGCATATGAACGCGAAAGATTTGGGAGAGTACCTTCCTGTTTTCTTGAAAGCTACCGAGCTATATGATCAGCAACGCTCTACAAACTTGAAGGATTTTGTGCCCGAATTGTATCAGGCTCTATCACATGATTAAGAATCAATTGAATTTGGCACGTGTTACTGGATTGGATCTATTGAGGGCAGTAGCCATTGTAGCAGTCGTGCTTTACCACTACCCACGTTCTGAGGAACAAATCGTTTTTCGCGCTCTTACTCACTTTAGTTGGGCTGGAGTAGACCTATTCTTTGTGCTGAGCGGATTTCTGATCGGTGGACAATTTTTCCAGTCATTACGTAATGCCAAACCTACAATATTTATGAAATTTTATTTGCGCAGATTTTTGAGAACTCTTCCTTGCTATTTTATTGTGCTTGCCATCTACGCTATAGAAGAAAAGTCAGTTGGCCGATCGGTTGCCTGGGTATGGTATTATTGTCTCTTTCTGCAGAACTTCACTGAACACTCAGTTTTTAGCCAATCCTGGTCGCTTTGTATTGAGGAACATTTTTATCTCATATTTCCATTAGTGGCTTATTTATTACGTAAGTCGCAGGTCAAAGTTGTGGGGATTCTATTTTTTTTAGTTATACTTTTTGGTCTGATATTGAGAATACTTCTTTGGAATAGATTTCGGCCTGATCTAATTTACGCAACCAATGTGGATAAAGCTTTTGCGGTCTACCTGCCAAATCTTTTTTTCCCCACTTATGTGAGGCTTGATG
>JAYVPO010000179.1:0-13927 GCA_043757325.1 bacterium | reverse complement strand
GGAATGGATACGCAATACCTTGAAAGCATTTTAAAAACCCAAAACTATGCCACATAAAACCTATTGAAATCATTAGGTTTAAGATGCGTTAGCCCTGTTGAGTAAACTTGTCTATTTTATAGAAATCATTAGCAATAGCATAATGACTAACCACTTCCACCTTGTGGTTAGAATAAGGCCGGATCTGGCTGCAACGGCTTCCGACGAAGAAATTATTAAACGTTGGTGGAGTTTATTTCCGAGAAAAATTCAAGGAATCTATCCGGAAAATCCTCCTGAAGAATTAAAAAGTTTGTGGCTTGAAGATTCGCAGTGGATTGAGGTGCGGCGTAAAAGGCTTTCTAGTATTTCTTGGCTTATGGCAAGTATTACCGAGTTCGTAGCTAGGCGTGCAAATAAAGAAGATGGCGTTACTGGGCGTTTTTGGGAGGGTCGCTTTAAAAGTCAAATCTTACTAGATGAAAAAGCGGTCCTTTCAGCTGCCACATATGTGGATCTCAACCCAATTCGCGCCAATATGTGCGATCAACTTGAGGAGTCAGATTACACATCCATTCAAAAAAGGATAGCCGATCTTGCAAATAAATCCCCCTTCCCCAAGGCTGACTTTCTGGCAAAATTTTATGTAAATTTTACTGATCTGTCACAAGATGCACCTTGTCTTGCTATAGACCCCAAAGATTATGTGGCTATTTGCGCATGGAAAGCATCGCAAATTGTATCGGAAAGAAATTCAGAAGATGTCAAAAATGAAATCAAATTTGATATTTATACCGATGAGATAATAAGAAAAAGTAAGTTCGCTTTAGGCAAAGCCATCGATTTAATAAGATTCGCCAAAAAAAGAAATGTTTCGAGACCGTCTTTTCTTTGTTGAAAAAAATTTAAAGCTTATTTAATGCGATTTGTGGATCAATTAAGACTAAAATACTCTCGAAATTATTCGTAAAATAAATTTTCAATCCTTCACTGACACAAACTATCATTTTTATACCCAAAAAATTTTAAACGCTCTGAAACCTACAATTTTCGCGTTCAGTTAACCTTAAAATTTTAAATAAAACTGGATGTCTGCCAATAGCAGGCAAACTTGCAACAGAAATTTTTTTCCGATGGGTGTCTGCAAGGTTTTGGAAGTCAGGTGTCTACTTAAGTTTTTAATTTATAATAGCACCAATTTTCAGATTTATAGCCTAAAAAATTTATTTCAAATGGCCAATCTTTTACGCTGAAAACTTTTACTAACCCCTCTTTTTCTGCAAAAGGGTAATGGAAATGACCTACTACAACTGTATTTTGCTTAAACTTTTCGCCATAGAGTCTAATTTCAGTCAAAATTCTAGCTGCATTAAACTCCCTTACGCAATCTTTCTTGCGCGAAAATTTCGCTATTTTTTGACAAATAAAATCAAGTGCAAAAGAAGCCAAAAAAATTCTTGCCAGAATTTTGGTAAAAATAGAACGTGTTACCGTTTTGAAGACTTTGTATCCTAAATCTTTTTGAACTTCATCACCATGTGTAAAAAAATTGTCACCGATTTTAAAATCGCAAGTTTGAAACTCAATTTCCGGACAAAACTTCTTTAAATCCTGTAAAAAATACTCGTGGTTTCCTTGGTTAAAAATTACCCGACAACCCTGCTCAGCTCGTACCGTTAGAATCTTGAATAATTTTTTATATTTTTCAAAGAAAAAAATTCTGTCCCCAATAAAAAATTCAAAAATATCTCCATTTAAAACAAGGTTTTGAGTCTTAATTTGGTCGCAAAACTCACATAAATAATCATATTTAATATCATCTGGAGAAGAGATGTGAACATCCGACACCACAGCTATTTCAAAAAATTCGGTTGGCAAATTTAGTTTGTTCATCAATTGCATGATATAATGAATAATAGAACGACACAAAAAATTTTAAGCTAATGGGGATTCCAATATGAATGAACGCCTAAAAAAAACCGGCCGAATCGCTATGTACGCCGTTTTGTGGATTTTTATTTTATCCATACGAGTCGATGGTAAAACACTATTTCAATACGGTCACGGGATTTTTGTAGAAAACCGAATCGTTGGAGCCGTTGACCATCAAGCTACCCTAATGTGGACACGCCTTGTAAAAACCGTAAGATATAGCTACCATACGATGATTGGACGCGATGACACTAGCGGTTAAAAAGTGATTTCGAATTAAATTATGAAAACTGAAAACAAAGACCTGTCTCCTTTCGAGCTTCATGTTTTAAAAGATAAAGGCACCGAAGCTCCATTTTCAGGTGAATTTGAAAATCACTTTGAAAAAGGCATTTACTGCTGCAAAAACTGCGGTCAGGAATTATATACCTCTGAAGCAAAATTTCACTCTGGCTGCGGTTGGCCGAGTTTTGATGATATGCTTTTAAAAGCCGTGTCGGTCATTATCGATGCAGATGGGAGACGAAAAGAAATCATCTGTGCCAGGTGTCAGGCTCATCTCGGTCATGTTTTTGTTGGCGAAAATTTTACCCCCAAAAACACTCGCCATTGTGTTAATTCTATCAGTGTTATTTTTAAGCCTGATTTATCTACCGAAACCGCAATTTCTTATTTTGCATCAGGTTGCTTTTGGGGAACGGAATATTACCTTGCTCAAGAACCTGGCGTGATCTCGTCACGAGTTGGTTTTAGCGGTGGGCACGTTGAAAAACCAACGTATAAGCAAGTCTGTGACCAAAAAACCGGTCACCTTGAATGTGTAGAAATCACTTGGAATCCACAAAAAACCACTTACGAAAAACTTGCTCGACTTTTTTTTGAAACACACGACTTTAGTCAAGTAGATGGTCAAGGGCCAGATATTGGGCCACAGTATTTATCGGCGGTATTTTTGCAAAACGACGAAGAGAAACATTCTATCGACAAATTGATTTCTGAATTGCACGAAAAAAAGCTAAAAGTTGCCACACAAATTAAGCCTTTTGTGACATTTTATCCGGCCGAAGATTACCATCAGAAATATTATTTTAAACAAGCAAAGACTCCTTATTGTCATTTTAAACGAAAAGTTTTTTAAAAATGTTCCCAACACCTTTGACCAGAGTCCGACTTCGCGAGCTTATTTTGGTGGCGAAAAAATGTTACGAAAGGTCTTGGTGCGCAGGGACCGCCGGAAATTTTTCCATTAAAAGTCAATCCACGGTCTGGATGAGTCCTTCGGGATGGTCTAAAGGAGAATTAAAAGCCTCTCAATTTATTCCTTTAAATATTTATTCGGGGGAAATTCTCACCTACGGCCTGCTTCGTCCTTCATTGGAAACCCCAGTTCATTTGAGTATTTACCGCAACATTCCCCGGGCTAAATTCGTGGTTCACGCCCATCCGCCCCATGCTTTATTGACTTCTTTGACCCGGGATTTTTTTACATTCTCAAATCATGAGCTGGTTAAAATTTTCACACGCGGTGTTCACACCGATTTAATCGAAATTCCCATTTTTCCAAATCCCGCAGACACCCAGCTGTTCCAACTTAATAATTTTAACTCATCTCAAAATTTTCCAGTCATCCTTTCAGGCCACGGTATCTACGCGTACGGCGAGTCGGCCAACGAGGCATTAAGTTATTTAGAGGCTGTTGAAAATCTTTGCCTGTATTTATAGATTAAAAAATGAACATATTGGATTTAGGACTGCTGAATTTCGCTGGGTGTCTGGAAGTGCAGCTCGAAGTGCACGAGAAAGTTGCATTTAGGAACGAATCAGACACCCTGATTCTGGTCGAACATCCTCCGGTTTTAACTCTCGGCCGGAATGCTGACGATAAGTTCCTCCTAACTTCCAAAGATAATCTGCAAAAACTTAATATTGACTTCGTAAAAATTGACCGCGGCGGCGAAATCACCGGGCACTTTCCAGGCCAACTAGTTATTTACCCGATTCTTAACCTTGCAAAATCTAAAACAAGCTTGCGGCAATATATAGACGTGCTTGAAAAGTCTTTGATTAAAACTTGCGCAGTTTTTGGAATTGGCGCCCACACCCGAGAAAAGTTGCCGGGTGTCTGGATAGATAAGAAAAAAATCGCAGCCATTGGAGTCCGCATTAAGAATCGCTGTACGATGCACGGGGCCGCTTTAAATATTTCGCCTGATTTGAGATATTTTCAACTTTTTGTGCCGTGCGGCATTACCGACGGAACCGTGACGTCTATCGCTGCGGAAATTGACAATCAGCCACCTACGATGACAGAGGTAAAGAAAATTTTTACCGAAATATTTCTAAATGAATTTAAAAATGCATCCACATAAGACGACCAAAATTAATGCGATCCGATATTTTTAATTCGCCGCATATAATTAAAGGCCGTATTAAGCATGTGATCTTTTACTAAATTCTCGGGCCAATCTTCACGACTTTGCACGGCAGAATCTTTGACGTTACTGTCAGTAATATCACCGCTTTCGATGTGACCTTTCAAATCCGCTTCACGCTTTGTAGAAGCCTGCACAGTTTGTATTTCGTCCGGCTTATCAGAAACTTCAATATCTGGTTTGATTCCTTTAGCCTGAATGGAGCGGCCTTTGCGCGTGTAATACCGAGCCACGGTTAGCTTCAAACCAGACCCATCTGGCAGTGTCACTATCGTTTGGACCGAACCTTTTCCAAAAGAAGTCTTCCCCATAATTAAAGATCTCTCATCATCTTGCAGGGCTCCCGCAACGATTTCCGAAGCGCTGGCACTTCCACCGTTTATCAAAGTTATCATCGGAAATTTAGTGTGCGTCCCACGTTTATGCGCATATTCGCGCTCTATTTTGTCGCGGTTTCTTCCGATTGTGGAAACAATCACGCCGCTTTCGATAAATAAATCCGACACCCCGACCGCCTGATCTAAAAGTCCACCTGGATTATCACGCAAATCTAAAATAAGGCCGGCAATGGACTTGTTTTTTTTCAACACGTCATCAAGTTCACGAGTTGTTTCTTCCTGAAAATTTGAGATTCTGGCATATAAAATATCTTTACCTAACTTTTGACTCCGAACTGATTTTACTTTTACAACTTCTCTCGTCAGTTCAAACTTAATCAGTTCTCTCTCGTCTTTTCTTTTAATAGAAAGCTTAATTTTGCTACCTGGCTCGCCTCGCATCCGATCTACGGCCTCTGCGTTCTTAGCTTTCTCGATATTTTCGCCGTCGATTTCGACAATTTCATCACCGGATTTAATTCCTGCCCGTGACGCAGGCGTATCTTCCATCGGCGCAATAATTATTAATTTTCCGCGCTCTTGAGAAACAATAATCCCCACGCCGCCAAATTTCCCTTGGGTGTCCATACTTAGCTGTTCAAACATGCGCTTTGGCATCAACATAGTATGCGGATCAAGTTGGTCAACAATCCCTTTCAGTGCATTTTGGACAATCACGTCCTCTTTAACTTTGTCGGCATCAACGTACATGGTTTCTAGTGCATGAAGCGCACGCGCAAAAGTTTCCAGTGATCGGTACCGATTGGCGGTTTCATCCGACGGAGTATTTACTGCTTGAGAAACAGTCGAAAAAAACGCTTGGGCACAAATTTGAAATAACAAAATATAACGCATGAATCTTTTTTACCTCATTGTGTTTTTAATTTGAGCCGGTGTTATCTTATCAACATCCGAAGCAAGCTTTTTCATTCGAACAATATCAGCATCTGGAACACCATCTGTTTTTACAAAACTCTGAATGAGCGTACGTGCTTGGGCGTTTTTACCTAAAACCATGTATTTTTTTACCAGCTCTTCGACCGGTTCAGGGCAAACGGGACATGCTGTCTGGGCTTCTTCCATCATATGAAGTGCCAAAGCCGGACGCTTTGTTTTGTCGTAAAGTTTTGCCAATTGGAATTTCGTTAGGTAATAAGTTGGATTTTCTGAAATCGCGCGACGATAGTATTTTTCTGCGGTTTTGAACTGGTTTTGCTTTTCTTTAATCTTTGCCAAGTTGTGAAAAATCCGCTCAGGGTAGCGGTACTGTTTAAGGTCACTTTGTTTTAGTAACTGAAGTAAAACTTTTTCGCCCGCGTCGTGCTGCCCTGTTTCGCTCAAGGCCGCAGCCAAATTCACTCCGAAGGTTGGTGAATGATCCAAAGAAAAAGCCCGCTTAAAATAAAAAAGTGCTTTTTTGTCATTGCGCAGAGCCATTTGAGTTAAACCTGCCACATTGTTTACACCCGCATCGTCAGGATGAGACAATAAAAGTGGTTTAATTTCGTTCAAAGCCTTCTGGGGCTCACCGTTGTCAATAAAAGACGAAGCGGCTGCCAATTGATTTTCGAGCACAATCTCATCTTTTGACTGTTCTTCTGGTCTAAAAGTTTGACACGCTAAAAGATTGAGTACTATGATTAAAGTGAATCCAAAAAATTCGATCGAGAGACTGGGTTTTGGTTTTTGCACACATATCCTTCGCGTGGACGTTTGGTTCATAGAAGTGCTCAATCTCTAGATTGTAACAGGGTTGCTTGTGGAAAAAAAAGACTTAAAAAATAAATCTGAAGTTGAAACTAAGCAACTTTTCTCAAGTGCTTTGCAAGAGCTTCTCACAACTTCTGGCGTCAGTAAAGACGCTGTAGCATTGAAAACCAGAATTTCAAGAAATTATATTGAAGCCCTATGCCAAGGCAAATTAGAACAACTTCCGGGCCGAATTTTTGGTCGTGGATTTATTCAGTGCATTGCCAAAATGGTTAAGTCTGACAGCAAAGAATTATTACGGCTCTACGATGAATGCTGGGCGACTTTGGAAACGTTTAAGCCGACTTCAGCGGTGCCAAAATACGAAAATAGACCACAACGACGTGCGACCTTTGCATTTAATAAATTTATTCTCGGCAGTGTTATCGCAGCTCTACTGATTACAATCGTTGGATTTCTGGGACTAAGACCTTTATTTCGCAAAAAAGCTCCTATGGCCAAAGTCTCTAAATCTACAGCCGTGATGCCGGCCACTGCAATTATTCCTCCCGTTGCAGCACTACCCTCAGTCGCACAAAGTAGCGCTGAAATTCCCATGCCTGTGGCATCTTCGGCAGTTTCTGCTGATGCACTAAAAAGCGTCAGCGCCGAAATCTCCGAAGAGAAAACAGCACAGAAATTGGCAAATCTCGTTGCGGGATTTGTGCAATTCGAAGTTAATGATTCTGTAATGATAAAAACAGTTGTTGACGGAAAAGCATCAGAATATAAACTTTTTCAAGCAGGAAGCCATAAGTTGGAATTTTCTGAAACGGCTGAGTTATTGATTAAAGACGCCTCTCTAGTTGAAGTAAACTATAATGGCAAAAGCTTGGGTGATCTCGGTAAAAAAGGGCGGATGCGACGCCTAGTATTTGAAAACACCACAAATTAACGCAGCATTTAAATAAGGCATAGGAATGAAAAAAGAAATGGAATTAAATAATAAATTAGATCTGACAGAGCTTGCACAAGGTTCGGCCGAGTATAGACTTTTAGAAACGCGTTCAATTTTTATTTCGGAAGCTATTAATTCTTCGGTAGCAAGACGAGTGGTATCAAATTTATTGTTTTTAGATTCCCAAGGCAAAGATACTATTTTTATATATTTAAATAGCCCTGGGGGTGAAGTTAATAGCGGTTTTGCGATTTACGATACGATTCGCTTTATTGCAGCGGATGTTAAAATTATCAACACAGGTTTATGCGCAAGCATCGCTACGATCATTAATATTGCGGTTAAAAAAGCCAACCGATTTTCCATGCCGAATTGCAAATTCCTTATTCATCAGCCGCTGATTGCTGGTCAAATTTATGGTCAGGCGTCGGACATCGAAATCACCGCCCGTGAGATTTTAAAAACCCGCCATTTGATCAACGAATTGCTAGCCAAAGAATGCAGTCAAGAACTTGCCAAAGTGGAAAAAGACACTGTACGAGATTATTGGATGAACGCTCAACAGGCCACCGAATATGGGCTTGTGACAAAAGTTATTACAAACAAAAAAGAAATTTAATTATTCGCGAAGTCGTCGAAAAACATTCGCGCGCCATTCGCTGGTGTCACTGGCTTAATTTTCCACTGTTAATGATTATGACTTGGAGTGGCATTCTAATTTATTGGGCGAATGATGCTTACATCTCCATCCCAAAAAATACCGCACGATTTTTGGGCATTGAAGAGCAACTAGCAGAAGGAATGGGTTGGCATTTTTTTCTGATGTGGCCATTTATTATTAACGGCTGTGTGTATGTTTTATATTTGTTGTTTTCAAAAGAGTGGCGCGAAATCTTTCCTGATAAAAATTCTTTTCGAGAAGCCATTCAAGTCACTTTATATGATTTGAAGATTTCAAAAGTGGCACCCACAGAGCGTGGAAAGTTCAATGGTGCGCAGAAATTCGCTTACACCGGAGTGATGATTCTAGCAATGTTCAGTGTTCTGAGTGGGCTGGCGATTTATAAACCGGTACAGCTTGGATTGTTGACGAAATTTTTCGGTGGTTACGAGGGTGCGCGCCTGGTGCATTTTATTTGTATGATTTCCATTTGTGGTTTTTTCTTTATCCATATTGTACAAGTGTTAAAGGCCGGGTGGAACAATCTCAGGGCCATGATTGCAGGCTATGAAATTCGAAATGAAAAAAAATGAGTTTGTAAAAATCTCAGATAAATCCTTAAAAAGGCGTCTTTTTAGCTCTCTTTTATTTGGTGTAATTTTCTTTAGTTTAATCACAGCCGGTTTTATTTTCGTACGCGAAGACAAAACCGCTGAAAACACAGCCCAAGTTCTGCGGCAATCTTTTCAGCGCAACGAAAAAGTCGCCCGTAAATTGTTTTCAAAAAACAAATTCTCTGCGTCCTTTAAACCGCCGACAAAAGGTACACCGCCACGAGCGAATGGAATGATTGGGCTGGAAAGTGCAGTCGATTGGAAAAATTACAAGATTTCCGTGCAGCAAAACCAGAAAAGTATTTCGGTTTCAATGGCGGATATTTACAAATTAAAAAAATCCGAAGCCACCACCGACTTCAAGTGTGTGGAAGGCTGGAGTGAGATTGTGCACTATGCGGGTGTAAGATTTTCGGATTTTGTGAGCGCCTTTATGGTTGGAGTGAATGACCAGCGTCAAAATTACCAGTATGTGGGCCTAGAAACTCCTGATGGTGAATACTATGTATCGATCGATATGGACTCTATGCTACACGACCAGACAATCTTAGCTTACGAAATGAATGGGGTTCCTTTAAGTTTAGAGAATGGTTACCCGATTCGACTCATTATTCCGACTAAATACGGCATTAAAAGCTTAAAACGTATTGGACGGATATTTTTCTCAGACATCAAGCCGCCAGATTATTGGGCCGAACAAGGTTATGATTGGTATTCTGGTTTGTAATTTTGTAGGTTTAAGACTGTTGCGAAGGTGGTGGAATTGGTAGACACGCTGGTCTCAGAAGCCAGAGCCGCAAGGTGTAGGGGTTCAAGTCCCCTTCTTCGCACCACGAGGAGTCCGAAAACTCTTAATTGACGGTGACTTGTGATATTGATAGGTTTGTGATCCTACGGTCGATTAGTGTAACGGATAGCACTTGGGTCTTCGAAACCCACAGTAGAGGTTCGAGTCCTCTATCGACCACCATAAGTCAGGGTGTACGAACCAGAGTATTAAAAAAAGCATCTGATGTTAACTGTAACTTTTTAGAATCATCAGCTATTTGCTATTCGAAATAACTTTTTCTTCCGGCAACAATGCCATCGCGGAGCTTCCTAATCAGTGCTGGATGTACGACTTTATCTCCTCCACAGGCAGTTTCAGCTTCAAGGTTATAAAGAATCGTTTACCATTAGTTTCCAAGCGCCCGTTGACGAACCATTTATTGTTAAAGCATTTCTGATACATGTGTAAGGCGAAATTTGTGGAGGGTTGTTTGATGGCGGGTCCTAAAACAAATAGAGGATTTAAACCATGACGACGGTCGTCTATTTATGTGGATTGCATAGTGTTGGACTGGCGGTGTTTCACATGATGTTTTGGAAAATTTTTAATTGGCGTTCGGAGCTTAAATCTTGTAGCGTGTCGACGCGAGCTATTATTCAAATTGCCAACTTAAGACTGATTTATTTTTTTCTAGTTGTAGCTTTGTTATGCTTTGCATTCCCTGTTGAATTGGTTTCAACTACTCTCGGCAGGTCTGTAATGGCAAGAGTGTCAATTTTTTGGATTGGAAGAACATTCGAGCAGTTTATTTTTCTGCCATATAACCGAGCGATAATTCATATGCTGACGCTTGTTTTTATTTTGGGGGCATTTCTTTTTGCTATCCCGGTGTTAATTTCTCTTTTATAACGTCTGCTCAAAAATTAAGTGACACCGCAATTTTTAAGCTGTCGTTAATTTCTTCCCGAGTCAAAAATCCGCTTTCCGCCGGTTCGTAAAAACCATGAGCTCAATTAAGTTGTTCGGGCTTATTCTTGCCGTAGATCTATTAGTTTTTCAATCTATTTCTTAGTTCAACAGTTCGGTTACATAAATTTTGTCATTTTGCATTTCAAACACGATGAACATACTATGGCTTATATGAGAACCCAAGTAGCGCTTGCAATAAGCTGTGAAAGCACTGCTAAATAATAGATCGCCTTTTGAAAACAGAAGTGAGCTATTACGGTTGCTAGGATGATTGTGATAAAAATCTATCGAAATCACTTGGTCTGAACGGACTAGATTGTTATCCAAAAGATCCTTTAAGGGCCCGTCACAAAATAACTTGTGCTTCTTGCCGACAAGTTGTGTTCAGATTTGCAATTTTTCTTGGCAAAAAATACCGGAGTTTGTCCGCGACAAATGAGGATTTTTTTACCAAGAAAAATTGTGAAGATGAATAAAAATTGTCGGCAAGAAGTATAAGTTATTTTGTGACGGGCCCTTAGTGGTCACACCGGTTAATTTGCCTGACGTCGGACACTATTCATGAATGACCACAACCATATTTTAATAGTTTAGCACACGCCGTACTTGTACATGGTTCCAACTTTTCGCTTGCCTAGTCGTATGTCCTAATGCATTAAGCGCATCGCGCACTTCACGCAGAGATTTTTTTTCCGCATAAAGTTCGCGGATAAAATTCTTAAGATCAAAATACGCGTCATCGCGTAGTTTTTTTATAGTGATCTTTGCGCTTTCTCGTCCTTTTGCGCGCGCATCTGCCGATAATTTTTTGCAATCACTTCTATGCGCACCAAGAACGCCACCGCGGGCTTTGTAGGCTTTTAGTGCGGCCTTAGTTCTCTCAGATATTCTAATGGCCTCATCTTCTGCCACAGCCGCCAAAATATGAATTGTTAAACGATTTGCATGCGGATTGTCACATGCAACAAAATCAACTCCGCTTTCCATTAGCGCACTTAGAAAGGCAACATTACGCGCAAGGCGATCCAGTTTTGCTACGACAAGAGTTGCCTTGGAACGTCTAGCGTGGGAGATAGCTTTGAGAATTTCCAGACGATCTGATTTTTTTCCCGTTTCGACTTCTACGTACGAAGATAAAATCATCGACTGTTCTCTTTTTGCAAATTCTTGGACCGAAAATTTCTGACCTTCTAGTCCAAGCCCAGACTCGCCTTGTTTTTTAGTCGATACTCTGTAGTAAGCAATTATGTTTTTTGTCATCGTTGTCGCATCCTTGCGTCGAGTTGGATTTTAATAATAGCAACATTTTCTGAAATGTAACAGTTCTAGCGACCACAATTCTCAAAGCTAAACTCCGCACATTTTTTTTTGGCGTAAAATGTTTGCCGGCAAACAAATATTTATAAAAAAAATCTTATCGGCGTCCCAATCATACTGGTGTGCATTCCGAACCGGCTAAGTGGTAACTCATTAAACTTTAGTTCGGTTTTGACGCCACAAGATTTTGACTTCAGCAGTACCTATTAATATTTTTGCAATTTTTTCCATGCTTGAAATTCGCTAACAGTGACCTTAAACCGAGCAATGTTACCCTCGTGTAGGCTCATTATTTCGGTCTCTATTATTTTAAAAATTTCATGCCTGTCCGCGTCGGCGAGTTCCTGTGCTTCAATTAAACTTTGAATATTAGACACAACTTGCGAGCCGTTAACTTTTTCTAGAATGAGCGATCGCACAATTTTGTGAATGATGGAACGGTATTTCAATCTCAACAAATTAGGCTCTGCCATCGATTGCTGAATAGCAGTGTAACGTTGTGACGAGCGCGTGTAAGCCCAGATATAAAGATCGCAGATCAGGCTGATATCGTTTTTTTCATAGACACCAAGAAGAGCCTTGACGTAGGCACTTTGGTCGACATCTATGAATGACAGAGGTTTTAAATTTTCTCTGATAAGTGGAATATTAGCTACGAGCCGCGCCGTTCTTTTGTTTACATCCTCAAAAGCTTGCAGGTAGGACAACTGAACAAAAGAGAAAAAAGATTGTTCGAACGGGTTTTTAATGAGGTTTACTTTCTCAATGAAAAGCCGAAAACAGTCATTAAGGACATGTGGATTGTCGATTGGAATGTAAGTTGTGCCGCCAATCCCCACGGCGATTGTTCGCACCCTTCCCGAAGCGCCTGGATCTCCCAAAAGATTCTCCGACAACAGTGCGTGAATACTGCAAACCTCATGTGAAGTAATCTTATCATCAGTCGCAGTGTCCACTATGTATTCGATGGCGGCTTTATGGTTTAGAATCATTTGCGCTTCGGAGGCGTCTTTTCCTGCCGCAGTTTCACCGAGTTCGATTAGCCGTTTAGTTTCAAGCAACGAATAGGTATTTCCCTCAAGGCGACTTGAATTCCATGACAGGTCGATCAAAAGGCGGTCTAAAATGTTTCTGGCATAAGTGCCGGCGGGGCGTGTTTTGATTTCTACGCGGCCAATTTCAAGCAATTTGTCGCGCTGGTTTTGGGTCAAATAAAAAGTTTTGTTCGGCTTGTAAGCGCGTAGGAAATTTTGATTGTATCCCACTGGCAGTCGGTTTTTCTGAGGTTTAGAAACATAGTGTAAGAGAGTTTTTGATTTTTCTGTGATGAAAATATCGTTAAACGTATCCGCTTCGCCGCTTTGGCTGTCGGCTATTATTGCAAAATGTGGAGCTTCAATCATATCTACTTTGAGATAGACGCGTGCCCGCGCCTTGCCCTTGGCGCGTAGAATCTGACGGTCAATCAGCGAGTTAAAAACCCTTCGAATGGCTTTGCGTTCGGTCTCGTTTGATTTTGAAAGGCCCATTTTGCTCGCGACCTGAGCAACATCGATTTCTGTTATTTCCGAAAATAATTGCAGAATAGTTTCTTCGATTTTTTGGGATTTTTTTTTGTCCAGCATCTATTTCCTATAACGGCTTGCTATTGAGTTTTTTTGTCCCAATATGTGGATTATCTTTAAAATATAGCATAAATTTGTCCCAATTAACAGTATTGGGACAATATTAGTCTAGAAATAATAAAAATTTGTCCCAATACTTTCGATAATAAGGTTAAGAAATCTTGCTTCTTAAAACAAAGAAACTTGTTCTTCCGAACATTTTGTATTGAGACTTTTTTCCTTCACTTTGGCTTCTTCATATCAGCAAATCTTTTTTTAGAAATCTCCTCAGTGTTTTTGATCCAAAGCGACTCAAAATTCTGAGTAAAGGATTGCGCAATACCGACGTCTGAAATAAAAACACAATTTTCGCTATTCACTTCGCGTGCTCGACTTGTCCAGTTATATGAGCCCGACACGATCTTTTGCCCATCAAAAATGGCGTATTTATTATGCATAAGGGCATTTGTTGAATGCACACGAACGCTGATCCCGCGTTCTAAAATGTCCTTGGCTTTCGAATCTGCTATTGAAGTTGCTATGTAGAGATGTGTAGGAAATAGCTGCCCCGTGAATGGGGCAGCCAATAAAGAGAAAATCCTATTGAAAGTAAAAATTTAATAAAG
>JAYVPO010000178.1:0-3743 GCA_043757325.1 bacterium | reverse complement strand
GATCGGACCATTTCCAACGCGTCCTTTGTAAACGTTCCTTTAGGATCGATACATAAAACTGCAGGGTGGGGCTCTGTATTTTCTAAGAGTTGTTTTAGATACGGAAGAATTGTGCCTTGAGTTTTTCCGGAACCGATACTTCCAGTGATAAGAATATTGCCATTTAGACTTCTTTGTCCGACTGAAATCCAAGCGGGATTTTGACTCTCTTCTCCTACTGCTCCGACAACAATTTCATTTGAAAAGGGTTTTATTTTTGCAAGACTTGTGTCAGATTTGAAATTTTTTAACCTTAAAATAAAAAAAGATAAAAAGAATGCGGATACGCTAAAATTAAGCTTAGCGATGTAATTTAAAACCTGTAAAGCACGCGCATACGCTTCGCTCTCGATACTTGAATCTACAGCTAGTCTCGGCAAAAAATAAAAGTTTAACATCGCAATCGTAAGACAGATCAGTAGAGCTTTCAGAAAATCTTTACGTCGGAACTGTGATTTGCGATTTAGTTGGGCTTTTAAATTTCTTTTTTTAAGGTCGAGTGGCAGAAGAAAAAATATAAAAAGTAAATTTCCAAATACGACAAAAAATTGAACAGTAATAAGCACCTGTTCTTGTTCAATAAGCATAGTCACCGCCCGATAGGCTTCACCAGCTGCGTGAGGGTTTTGCAGCACAAAGAGTGCTCCGAGAAGAACCGCTAGAGCTGGAATAGCTATAGTTAATGGAATGTCTTGTTTGTTCACTTAGTTTGACCTCAAATGATCGGAATGAGAAGGCGTATAAAAACTTTTAAAAAAAGGGCGTTCGTCAACTCCACGAAATTTCCCGTTGTGAATGACAAACTCAAATCTTCCATAAAGAAAAGTCACCCCGTTGAGTTCGAAGAATTTTTTCTGCAGTCTTCTTGCAGCTTCTTCCACGACTGACGTATCTGAAAACATTTCCAGCCCAAGTTTTGACATGTGCACCTTTTTAAATTTAATAATTATGAATGGTCGCAGTCTGCGTAATGCTCATCGACATAACGGTCGAACATATGGTCTTTACCGAGATCTTTTTTTTCCTCAGCAAGCATACGTTCGTACTCGTAAACCAGGTGATCAAAATGCCCAGATTTTATGAAATCTTGAGTGTTGTCCCATTCGCACTCAGAACAGAGGACGTTGATTTCATCTAAAACGATCAGTTCTTCGCATTGGCAGGCCGGACATTTTTTTGGAATCCGGTAAGTAAACTTTGTGGTTTTGTTTTGCGGCATGACATGGGTCTTCCTTTCAAAAATGAAAAATTGTGCTCTCATATATAGAAAGCTGGAAGTGCCGTGCCAAGTTGGCCAATTCTTGAAATTATTTTTTAAGTGTCTGAAATTTATTTACAAATTGAAAATTACGCAATTTATTTAAAAATTGCTTTTTAACTTAAGTGGTCTAACAGAATGCAGAAAACAGCATGGGTGGTCTAAAGCGTTTAGACCGCCGCAAGAAATACTTCTTTCGCTGTAAAAAGTTTAATGACAAGTGTGTTTATTCCAATTTAATTTTGGAAAGAAGTGCTTTTAAAACTTCCATCAAAACCCAAAACTTAGCGGGTGCGTACCTCAAATTATTTATTGCAACAAAAGCTCGCCATCGAATGCGTTTTTGTGAGTCTTTGGCAAATCCGTCTGAAAAAATCACAGAATTTGAATTCCAAATGGTTTTCCAACCTCTGAATGTCTGCGCGATTGCTTCACTCAGCCGTGTGTAGTCGACCTTTTGATGCGTGAGTAGATAGAACGCGTCGTAAAAATCTTTCATCCTGCCGCAAAGTAAATCCAGCATAAGCATCGCGTGTAATCACTCAGCCAACGCCGACTCGACAGTGTAATACTGTATATTCGGTCCCGGGAGATCTACAAGCGTCGGATATTCTGCCATTAAAGACATTGGATGGATCAGTTCTAAGTGCGCTGTACCAACCTTCTGGCTCAACTTGATCAAATCCATATAACCCGTTAAAAAATATCCCAAGAGCCAATTTAAAATAGCCTGTGGCTTGAATTTCAGCGAAAATCATAGCGTAAAAATTGTTTAAAAATTAAAATCCAGCCTCAATCGACAAAAAAAAAGACTGGATTCATGGAAAGAAATACCATACACAACCGATCTTTCCGATCGTAAATGGGAAATTTTAAAGAAATTGATGCCCCCTGATAAGCTTTCCGGACGTCCGCGCAAGTATTCTTGGCGGGAAATTGTAAACGCATTGTTTTACATAACCAAAACTGGTTGCCACAGGAGACTTTTACCCAATGATTTCACGAAATGGTGGACAGTTTATTTTTATTTCAGATGTTGGCGGATTGGAGGAATCTGGGAAGCGATTAATGATGAGCTACGCAAGGCAGTTCGTGCAGTCGAGGGAAGTGAGGAAGAACCAACGGAAGTTATTATTGATTCACAATCCACGAAAAGCACTGAAACTAGCGGTGACACGGGTTACGATGCCGGTAAAATGGTTAACAGCGTCAAGCGTCATGTTGCTGTAAATGTAGGTGGTTTGATAATAAAAGCATTAGTCCACTCAACAAATATTCAAGATCGCGATGGTGCGATAAAACTCTTGCGGAAAGCTCGGAGGAAATGTCTTACATTGACACGCGGTTGGGCCGACGCCAGTTACGCTAGTAGACTTGTGACATGGCCGCAAAAAAAGCTCGGCATAAATTTAAAAATTATTAAACGATCAGACGATACAAAAAGCTTTAAAATATTGACGCACCGTTTAGTTGTTGAAAGAATTTTCAATTGGCTAGGGAAAAATAGTCGGCTTGGCAAAAATTACGAAAGAAAATCAAAATCCGCAGAAAGCTTTATCTGCATGAGTATGACCCGACTAATGATCAGAAGAATAGACGCAAACCCTTGCACCATGCTTCTTTTCATAGCCTCTTAAAGATTTGGTCATAGATATTAATTTTAAAGTCCTAATTTTTTTTACGTCCAAATTTTTCTATTTTTGCGCCAAGTTTTAAAAGCCAATCGCATTCTAACTTAAATTGACTGATGATATAGCCGATAGCTTCTTCACCCATGTAATCTCCATGATTACGAGCGCGCATATTTTCTAAATCTTTTTTTTCTTTTTCCACCTGGGTTTCTAGAAACGATTTCCTTGCATTAATCATTTTCAATTGATCGGCTTTTGACAATCGTGCTGACAACCCGAGCCAAGTTTGGAAAAGCGAGGGAACTCTTTCTTCTGCCCAACTACTACTTTTCAAAGCGGTGCTCATCTTCTTTAAACCCTTCGCTGAAGTCTTAAAAGTTTGCCTCACCGGACCGCCACTTCGAGACTTTGACGCAACTGCAATGATCCACTTTTGCTTTGATAGTTTTTCAAGCGAGTAATAAACCTGAGGCTGAGATATCTCAATCCAGTCAGCAGCATTGATCAGAACGAGTTCTTGCAGGATCTCGTAGCCATGCATAGGTTTTTCATTAAGAAGAGTTAAAATTAGTAAGTCAGGTGTTGTTGGTTTCGTGATGCGACTGGATTTCAAGATAATTCCTTCATTTAGGTTCTATTTCAAATAAAAGATTAGTAGCAAACACCACTATTACACAACAGACATAGTTGCAAGCAATCCGAACTCCCGCATCGCAGAAATTTATTAAACGGCAGCCTACAGCCGATGATCTCGATATTACGACTAGTCTATTCTAATTAATACTATTATGGTTTATAATAGTCAGATAAACTGT
>JAYVPO010000177.1:0-45825 GCA_043757325.1 bacterium | reverse complement strand
TGTCCGCGACAAATGAGGATTTTTTTACCAAGAAAAATTGTGAAGATGAATAGAAATTGTCGGCAAGAAGTATAAGTTATTTTGTGACGGGCCCTAAACTGGCCGAGCGCGAAATATCGATGTTTTTCTTAATGGTATCGCACAGGCGCGTCAATCGAGGGTCACTTGAAGCACCCTTGCTTAGACATCTTTAAATCTTGGCTCAATTAGCAATTCCCCAACTTACACGGAGGTATTTCTACACTTGCACTATACACCCGATCGTTGAGTACGTCCGAGGTTTTCCAAAACTGTCAGGCCTCTCAATAGCGATTTTAAGGAGCAACTTGTAATTAAATTTAATCGTTGTAACTGCATGAACTTACCTGATTTGTATGCACTTGACTGATTTAATTAAAGTATTGAAATAAAACTTCCGAATCCTGATATATCGGCAAATTTTTTTTGCTTTATTGAGGGCTACATCAATTAATTATTTATGGAGACATTGTTTAATAGTTCTAATATCGAGCTGTAATAGCCACTCGAGTATCGAACTTGTAAATGGAGCCAAAAAAATTGGTGTAACTGCGGCCTCCGATACAACTTTAAAAATAACTCCAACATCATTAACTTTCGGAAGCGTTGCTTTAGGAACTTCTTTCACAGATCAGAACGTTTCAATTTTAAATACGGCATCAACTCCCGTCTTTGTGTCGGACATGGCAATTTCTGATTCGGTAAGTGTTACGTCATCGCAGTTTTTCTCGGTGAATTCGGGAACCTGTTCTGCGAGTACCGCTTTAGCTGCCGGAGGAATCTGCTCGGTTGTAATTAGACTAAAACCAGCCACGATCACTGGAAATATTTCAGCTGTGGGAACGGTGTCTTACGGAGGGTCAGTCAACGACAAAACTTTTTCAACCACAATAAATATCTCTGCAACAATTGTTTTAGGTTCTACAACCGTTGTCTCGTCGACTGCTCCGGTTAATCCCATCCAAATTTCTGGTTCACAACTAACTAGCTCTTCCCAAACAGTCCTAGCAACAACTGCCATCACTCCTATAGATATTAACGTCACCAGCACGGGAAACGATTTTGATTCACACGGTGGGGTGATGACTTACGCCTGCACTTTTAACTCTGGAACACCTTGCTCCGGCCTTCCAAATATCGCTTATTCATTTAACACTGCAACGGGAATATTAAACTGGACTCCAAGCACTACCGCAGCCCCGGCATCGAACACAACTTACACTTTTACGGTGACGGCTACCGACTCTACCCAAGCCGTATCAACTGTGGTTTTTACGATCACGGTTCTTCCGAAAGTTGTTTTGACTACATTTGCAAATCGCGTTTTTCCATCGACATTCTTAGACCAAGGTTCAACTTTAAATCTAGACTGGAATAATATCGCAACGGGCACAGATGCAGGAGTAACGTACAGTTGCGTCTTTGATCAGGTGCCCGATGGTGTAGTGAATCCTGGAACAGCCTGCACCAGTCTACCCGGCACCGCAACATTTAATACTACTACTGGGATTCTGGCCTGGACACCAGACGCAGTCACTTTGGGAAGTTATGAATTAAAAATCACCGGTACCGGAGCGACAACAAGCGACATAAAATATTTGGTTGTTAGTGTTAGGCAGCCTTATACGCTTACTAATCTGATCGGTGATTGGGATGCAGCCTTTGCCGCGCTACTAATACCTAACTCGGGCACTGTAACAACCTGGAACGACTTAACAACTTTTGCCAATATTGGAAACCTAACTGCGACGACCATATCGTGGCCAGGAAATGGTCTATTTTCTAATCCGTATGCCCTGGCTTTTGCAGGTGCAGAATATATTGATTTTGGGAGTGCAGCCCTTGCCGGAATTACTAGGATGATGTTTAGCACTTGGATTAAGCCTACCGCAGCGACAGCAGTCGACACTGTTATAGTAGGCAATAGTAGTGACAGCACCGGAAATGGATTTACTCTTCGACAAAGTAAAAGTCAAAGTGGAAAGCTAGAACTCACCATTGGAAAAACCTATCAAGACGTTGTTCTCGCAGACAATCCGGTTGGCTATTGGCGGCTTGGTGAAACGTCAGGAACCAACGCAAAAAATATAGGATCCAATGGTATTGACGGAACGTATGGGGGTGGGTTTACACTTGCGCAGTCAAGTGGCCTCACTGGTTCTTCAGACTTTTCCACTGGATTTGACGGTGTTTCAGGAAGCGTAAACTTCACAAATCCCGCAAGTTTGCAACTTGGGATTGGAACGATGGAAGCTTGGGTCAAAACAACCGATTCGGCGGTCATCAAAGGAATTTTAGTAAAACAAAGTGCCTACAGTATCTTCATTGCCGGCGGAAAAATGGCAATGTACGATTGGACGGGCAACATGCTTAGAGATTCTGGTGCATTTATCAACGATAATATTTGGCATCACGTTGCTGCCTCATTTCAAAGTGGTGTTGTAAACGGGACCATACTTTACGTAGATGGAGCACAAAAATTAGCTACTACAATGGCGCCCAACAATCAAGGAAACCCTTTGCTTGCCGCATCGGGAAACGCTGGCGGACAGTATATTATCGGATCAGTCCAAGAAACAGCTGTTTACAATACGATACTAACTCCAGCGCAAATACTTGCGCACTACAATGCAGGAATTGGCTTAACTGGAGGTTCCTGCAGAACAACCTCGACTTTTTCAAACAGTCTCTGGAATAATATTGCTGGAATTTTTAACGGCGGAAATTTAAGTTTATTCGTAAATGGTCAGCAAGAATGTACGACTCCCTCAGTACCAGCTGTGCTAAATACTGCAGCGACAAATCTTATTATAGGGGCAACAGCAGCTGGTTCTAATACATGGAGTGGTGCATCTGCAGATTTAAAAGTTTATGGTACCTCCAATGGTACAACAGTCGGCACTGCAACGAATGCGAATACAAACTTTACATCAACAGCAGATCGATTTCGCGCAACCAAGCAAGGAAATATTACCAAAACTGGACTTGTGTTCAATGTCGACGCCGCAAACGCAGTGCGGGGATTAGCGTTTCCCGGGTTAGGTTGTGCGGTTACGAGTTGGTTTGAACTTTCACTTTCTGCGTTAAATGGCACGCTTACAAATTTTGCAGGTTGCGGGGCCACAACTGGGTGGAACGGTGATGGTGCAACCTCCGGAGCGGGTACGACGGGGCCCTATCAATTGACTTTTAACGGCACCAATAATTACCTTAACGTTCCCTACAATAGTTTGGTAAATGTAACTTCCGGAATCAGCATAGGCGCATGGATTAAAACCACTCAAGTAACAACCGGAGGGATAGTTAGTCGCATGGCTGGCTCTCCGTTTGCTGGTTATGGGCTTGTACTAAAGCCAAATTATACCTGTGGAGCTGCAGCGGGACAGTTTGGATTCTGGGTGGGTGATGATACCACAAAGTATGTGTGTACAACGGGAACCGTTCATGACGGAAACTGGCATTATTTGACCGGAACCTACGATGGAACGACCGCAAAGACTTATATTGATGGACTTTTAGATGGCTCAGGTGCCCGCACAAATGGTTTGAATAACGTGGCAACTTCTTTGACTATTGGCACAACTGCCGCCGGTTTTTTTACAGGCTCAGTAGCTGCTACGCAGATTTATAACCGCGCACTTTCACAAGCAGAAATCACCTCAAATTGCAAAGCTACCCAATCCCGATTTGCGGGCGTAGTTTGCAATTAAAAAAAATCACTTTTTTAAAGATTGTTCAAAGACGTAAGATTTCAACATCAACACGTTGAAATGGACGCTGATTTAACCAAGATTTTGTCACAGTTGCGTAATTTTCAAGGAAAGGCTTCTTGAGTCGCGTTTCACTGGACCTTCCGTTTCGGTGGCGAGTTGCGACATGGGAAAACCCTGAAATGAAGCAAATTCAAGTGCCCGCACAGCTCGAAGCGCTGACAAATCTAGGTTATTAGAAAGAAATTGATTGGCTTTGGAAACATTGGATTTATCCGAATGACCTATGAAAACTATTTTGATGCTTTTCTTGTATGGCTCCAAGAGTTTTAACACAGACTCCAGCTCTATTTTTGCTTTCCCTGAAATTTTAAAACTTCGTTTAGAATAAAGTTGATCGGACAGGTCTAGTCGTAAAAAACGACTGTTGCGGGAAGTTAAGATTTTAAAAGATTTTTCAGTAAAAAGTTCTGCGATTTTTTTAATATCTTCGGCAGGACCTTGAAGTTTTTCATTTTTTAAAATAGGCTTTGCGACTTCTTCCTTGACAGGTAACTGCCCCTTTATTTCGAGAGCAATCTTGTCCACAATTTCCTCTGGTTTTTTATCATCGAACGAAAAAAATATGATAAAAAAACTCATAAGCACCATTAGCATATCAGAGTAGGAAATCGCCCAACTTTGCGCGTCTTCGCTTAAAATCTGCGGTTTGGCGGCTGATTCGACTCGAACGTGACGGACGTCGTTGCGGGTGTGTATTTGTTGATTATGCCGAGGCACGGTTTTTAACCTCGTCATTCACCAAAAATGACGCTTCGCCGCGATTTATTAAAATAAGTATTTGATAAATCTTGGTGTAAAATCTTTCATTTTGTAAATGTCTGACATGTAGGTGATCCGCAAGTGGCGTTACCACACAGTTCGCCACAATTAGCCCAAAAAACGTCGCGGTCATAGCCAATGCCAAAGACGGTCCTAATGAATTTTTATTGTTTGTTCCCAGAACTGAAAAAAGAGAAACAAGACCCATTACAGTTCCAAGCATTCCAAGGGCTGGAGGATATTTTGCAAGATTTCTCAAAACTTGTACTGCGTCGAAATATCCGCGTTCAAGTTCGTCTCGTTTTTGCGAAACAAGTACGATAAAAAGTTCGGGATCCACTCCCTGCACCAGCAATTCCGACGCATAATTGATCAAAGGATTTTTTGAGGGTATGCGCAAACTTTTAAACTGCACAAGATCCTGAAACTCTTGACTATAATTGCCAACTCTTTGGGTAGGTTTAAAAACGTCTACAAGAGCGCTCACTAAATTCTTAAGGGCTTCTTTTGGACTTGCCATAATCAAAATCGTAAAGGTTCCGCCGACGACGATCGTAAATGCGTGCATATTTAAATACAATGCCCAGGAATTGCCACGCATGGATAATGCAACAACAAGTCCGGTAAGCAAAAAACCAAATGGCAATGTCTGAAACATAAACCCTCGCCCCTGATACAACATTCTTCTGTTAGATATTTTTTTCGGTCAATTACACCGCTGACTTTAATTCGGGTTACGTACTCTTCAGTGCTTTTGAAATTCTGTTTAAATACCGCAAATGTTTACAAATTTGATATTTTTAAAGTAATTTTTTCTACAAATCAGCAATTTACACAAACCTAAATTGGTTTTATAAATTTTCGTAAAAAAACGCCCAAACTCCCAGCACTATTCCGAATCCTCGGATTTTTTAACAAGCATAATAAAAGTAATACCTGGGATAATATAACGTATTCTCATGAAACAAATCGAAAAGTCATAAAATTCAGTCAAAACCTAATTTGTATGATTTATTCCTTTGATCTACAAAATAATTGAGCAGTTACGCCACGTCAATTTTGTAATGTCACAAGAAAAGGCCAAAGCCGCTACCCATGAAGATTGTAGCGGTTTGTAGCTTGCTTGAAAGAGGCTGGTCATCTTCCGATGCTATTAAAAAAGTAAGCGACTCATACTCCGTGAAAAAATTAAGGAGTAAATGACCCGTCAAAGCTTCATTGTCCTGACGAGTGTAGAAAGGTAAATAATAGCCCAACCCTAAATTTTGACCTGAGATTTTTGTTACCGGCTGCGTTTGAAAAGATAAATTACTGATGTAATAAATCCTCAGCCAGTTTTGTCTAAAAAATTTAGAAAGTCCAACTTCAAGTTGGGCACTTGTTGCGTTCTTGATGTCCATGTTTGTGATCCCAACTTCCTGCCCTTCTTCTATGTTCACTAGGCTACTTCGATACGTTGAAAACCTAATACCTGGCGTAAAATCAACCGCCGAATTATCAAAATATTTTGTGAACGATTTTGCTAATGAAAACTTTTGCCACTGGAGCTTCTCTGACCCTAAGGCCGAATCTGCCGCTGAATTCGGCGAGTAATCAAAGGACATTTTCAGCCCAGAAATAGACTGCCAGCCGAGTTCTAATTGAAATCCTAAAAGCCACGATTTTTCTAGTTCAAGACCTGAAGTTAAAATTTGTTTTCCCGCCCGCAAAAGAGTGAAATTTTTTATCACGACATACTTTGAAGTACGTTCAACTTGTTCTGAGATAAATTCCTTTTGCAGATTTAAAATTTTTTCCTGAATTTTATTCGATACTTTGGCGATACCAGAATCATTGTGAAACCACGCGTGGCTTTTTAAATTTAGAACGCGAGCAAAGGCAGCACTCGTCACGAAATACTGCGAGCTATTGCTTTCGGATGGTACAGAAAGATGCACTTTAGCCTCAAGAAAATATTCATTAGAAATAGGCGCTAAATCATAAAAAATGATTTTTTTCGGCAGAAATTCAGTCAATGCTGAACTTGTTTTTCTACTCAGCAATATTTCACTTACAGTCACATTTTTTGAATTTACATAACCGAGGAATGGAAGTTGGTCAATCAGGCCAAAAGTTATTAAATCCAGTATTTGCTGTTGATCCAAAACCTCGTAATTACGCACGTCCGAAATTAAAAATATACTAGCTCTGATATTTTTTTTGAAGCGAACCTCAAAAATAAGCTGATTATTTTCTTCTTTTAAAAGCAAAAACCAATTATTTTTTTCAAAAGTATCTTTTGGCTCAATGTCGCATTCTACGCGAGTGAAAGGGCCAGTTCCAAAGATTCCCTTGCCATGAACAAGCCCTTTTGCAAGATTTGCACATGTGTGTTCCCAAAACAAATGTAGGCTTTGTTGGTTTAAGCTTTTCTTCAACACTGGAGTGGATTGAGGATTCCAAATGAGTCCAAGGGAAGTTGGTTCTTCCGTGTTAATTTTGAGGTCGTTTGCAGAGACGTGGGATACCAACCTAAACAAAATAAAAACAAACAAAAAATAATATGAAAGCAATGGCATTACCGAATTGTAACATTTTTTTCTCACTCAAAATTGTAATTAATTTACTAGTTCTATGATTCAGACACTAAAAAAATGTCGAGTTTAGTTATTCAAGTCTGCAAATTTATCCCAAAATCTATGAGTAATTGGTAGAACGAAACGCGCTCTGCGCGGCGTCTTTATTTCCCATGGCACAAAGCGACTTCGTTCAGCTGGATCTTATCCGAAATGGCTTTATAGAAGTTGTCGCCACACGCATCTTTGCGCGACGCACTTAGGATAAGACTCTTTTTTTTGGACACAATTTGATCACCCGCACTCGGCTAAGGTACCCTTGAGATGACGGACGAGCGAAAGAAACAACCAAACAACAAAATTCTAAAAGTGCGAAGGCAGAGCGTTAAATATCACTTTTACTCCAATTAAAAACTCATCATCTAATTTTTTTCGATGATTTGAATGTGCGAGCTTTTGCGCGTGAAAATTTAAAGCTTTTTTCTAGACAGCTTTCAAGGCAAACCTCTTCTAATAGATGAATCGATTTTAGTTCCAGAAATTTTTTTAAACTTTAAAGCCGAAGTGTTAGTCGACCCTTTATATACCAAATTCGATACGGTGGATTTTTTGGGCAAGCGAATCGACTGACTCTCCATCAGAGACTTTACATTTAAATTTGCTTTGTATTTTTTTTGAAATATTGAGCTCTTTTTCTATAATTTTTTCAGCTTTAGAATCTTTAAAGTCAATACCGGAAAACCGAACAATTTTTATTTGAAGACCGGATGTCTTCTCGTTATTGGTATGAAATCCAGCTGTCATGATACCCGAATCAATTTCTTCGGATATTAGAATGGTTGTGGACTCAAAATGGTTAACTGGATCAAAAATACGATAATTTTCGGGTTTGCTGGCCATACCAATTGAACTTGCTATTGGGCGGGTGTTTGAGTACTCGGCATAAGGTGCGGGAAAGGCGCTGTCGTCGTTGTCCGTTGTAGCGCCCACAAAATAATTCATGCGGTCTTTGTTAAATTTAACGATTGAAGTTTTCAGTTCATCAATAGGGTGACTAGCTGATTTATACATATTAACTAATTTTAAAAATTCCGGAATTAATTCTGCTGGTAAACATTTTGAAGATTCCATATTTCTAGTCACGGAAGCAAACCTCACTAGCTTTGATAGAAAAGATTGCGGGTCATCCGTGTAAGAGCCAAAATTTGCGACCGAACGGAAACCGATTTCCAAGTCAATATTGAGCTTGTGACATTCTTTAATAAAAGTAGGTACTCGAGATTCAATGGGGAACAACAATTGATGCCGTAATTCGTCGTATTTTTGCTCCATCGATAACATAGCGGCGTCGTGGTCTTCAACTTCCGACTCGCTCTTTAAAGTTGCTCTTTCATCTTTCAAACGTTCTAGCTCTTGAAACAAAAAGTTCGATCTGAAGGAAAGATTTTCAAGGTTCGCGAGCTCAAGTCTATAAGTGTTCAACCCAGATTCCAGATGCGAAAAAAAATCAGTAAATTTGTCTGATCTGGAAATTTTTTCAAATAGCTCAAAAGACTCAGCATTAATAAGTTTAAACTCGTTTCCAAACTCAAATTTATTAGCGACTTTCATGGAACTAATCATCATATTTCGCTGTAATTGAGCTTTACCCTTTTCAATTTCAAATCTTTCTCTTTCATTATATATTGTAGGATAGAGCGGGTCTTTCTTTCGTCTTTCTAATTCTTCAAATGCACTCGTGATTTTAGTTAATGCCTTTTCTCGAGTGGTAGTAAAAAACTCTACCGCCGAATTTACCGAAGCTGATCTTATTAATCGAAATAAATTGTCAGAATCGGCGGTAAACAAATAACAAATTCCATCTACTTTTCTTTCACATTCTGATTTTCCAATAACCGACAGGGCATTTTGGTAATTTGCTAACACAACTTGCAAAATAGAAATTGGAGAAATTATATTCTCTTTCAATCGAAAGAATTTTTCTAACTGTCCAAATTGCTCCTTAAAAGACTGTTGAAAGTTAATTTCCTTAAATTCCACTTCATTTTCATCAGTAGATTCACATTTTCCGGAACTCAAGCCTTCGAAGTACGCGCGGATGGTTTTTTCATATTCTTGGTTCAAATCGACGGAAAGTTCGTTTACACAAAATACATGCGTTGGGAACACCTCGGAAACCAGAATCCCGACCAAAATATAACATACATATCGAATCATTTTTGCTTCCTTTTTCTGTAATCAACGTAGTGTTAACAGATCTTCAAAACTCAGTAAACAATAATTTAGTATTTCGGGTATAATTCATAGAAACCCGGCTTTTGGTAAATTCTCGATAACTTGGACTCAATCCAGGGACTTTTAAGTGATTGAATGTTGTTTATTTAAGACTAGTACAATGTCACTGCTTCTTGCTTAGATTGTTTTGTCGACTCGATAAGATTTGAGATAACGCTGTGCATGCGATACTTATAGATCGTAACGAAAGTAATGGGACATTTTAGTCAAAAAAAGCAGCGCCTTCCGACATTCTGTAAATCCCCAATACTTTGGACTTGTCTCGCGCCATGCTTGCCAGTTTTCTTTTCGCCAATTTGCGTAAGTCCTTCAAGTTCCGCGCATTGTGGGATTTCATCTCCTGATTTTTGAGATGATTCCAAACTTTCTCGTCTGGATTGTATTCCGGCGAGCGCGGTGGCAGATAAAAGACTTGCAGCCTTTTTTGTGCTGAAACAAATGCTTTTACTTGTTTTGATCTGTGGCAAGGAGCCTGGTCCATGACGACAACCAAATGCCTGCGGGGATGGTGCTTAAGCATCTCTGAAAGGAACTTGATGATGTCGGCGGATTTAAATCTTTTACCACCTTGATAGACATTAAATAGCAATCTTCCACTATTGCTGATGGCCGAAATTGCCGAAACTGATCCGCGATTTCCAGTCCTCTTTTGGATAATTTTTTCCCCGATCGGGCCCCAAGTCTTTGCCACGACCGGCGAAAGCTGAATACAGGACTCATCTTCAAAATAGAGAATTGCGTTATACCGAGTAATTATCCTTTTGATTGCAGGTACCGTATTCCTTCGCCATGCTTTCTGTACTTCAGAATTCGCTTCATAATATCGCGACTCTGGCCGTTTATAAAACTGTTCGAACTTAACCAACACTCTGTGTACAGCCATCCGCGAAATCTTGATTTTCAGATGTTTTCGAGCCACCTGCACGATTCTCTGCGTCGTCCAAAAATTTGACTCGAAGCCAAACTCTGACGCGGGTTGGTAAATGATTTGAATCAATCTTTCGCCGGTTTCGTTATCCAAGATCGGTGGGCGTCCACTAACCGGAAGTCGCTCTAAAGAGCCAGAATCTTCCTGCCGCTCAATCCAACGATATACTGAAGACCTGCTCACGCCAAAGGCTTTAGATACGCTCGAAACACTTTGATCTCTCGCCAAGATCGCCTGAACGGCTTTGTGTTTTGCTACTGCTAGATTTTGTTTCTGTGTCATCCAGAAAGGATGTCACATCAGCACAATTTATTCAAATGCTAAAGAACCAAATGTCCCATTACTTTCGTTACAATCTATACTAATTAATTCGGAGATGTGCCGCAAGAATTGTGATTTACAAGATTCACTATTTTTTGTCGTTTTAAACCATGCCGCATAAACTTCCAAAATGGTGGCTTCAGTAATGTTAGTGCAGTACTGTGTTGAACTTCTTTGCTGCATAGCCATGAAATACCTAGTCGACTTACAACCACCTCAAGAAACGTGATCAACTCAACGAAAAAAAGCACGAGAAAGAAGTTTTTTAGCGATTAAACATGGCACTGAACCAAGCACGGCCCCCCCTGCCCGCGACAATTACAAAAAACGAAATTGCAACGGAACGACAAAAAATCTACACACAAGTTTTTCCGGTTTAAGTTAACCAGAGGTTATTGAGGAAATAAACTAAATCACCACAACATACTAATATTACTGAATAAAGTCTGGTGGGGCTTCACGGATTCGAACCGTGGACCTTCGGTTTGTAAGACCGACGCTCTAACCAGCTGAGCTAAAACCCCGAAATAAAACTGCAGAATTTAGAGCTCTCTGCTGCATCAAAGATGAGCTTTACTATTTCAGGCGTAGATAAATTTGTCAACAAAATCCGAATTAAATACTAAATTATGAGTTACTAACAAAACCTCATTCCTACTTCGGTCACTATGCCGCTGATTAACGTTATAGGAGTTACATCAAACGAGGGATTAAAAACAACAGCACCAGCAGGCGCAATTGGTTTGTCAAAAAAGTGCGTCATTTCACGAGCTGCACGCTCTTCGATTGGAATCTGCGAACCTTCGTCGATCTTGGCATCAAACGTCGCAAGTGGTGCCGCAACAAAAAAAGGCACTTTGTGAAAATCGCAAATAACTGCCAGGTTATATGTGCCGATCTTGTTAGCCGTATCACCATTTCGCGCGATGCGGTCGGCACCTACTATCGCACAGTCTATGGCTCCCTGTCGCAGCAAAACAGCAGCCATGCTATCGGCAATTAAGCAGTAAGGAATGTGCTCTTTTGCCAATTCAAACGCCGTGAGCCTCGCACCTTGCAGGTAAGGCCTCGTTTCGTCGACGTACACTTTAGCAATCTTGCCACGGGAATAAAGCTCACGAATAACGCCTAATGCTGTGCCAAAACCAGCTGTAGCCAAGCTTCCAGTGTTACAGTGCGTTACGAAATTAAATTTAATTTTGCCCGGAAATCGTTTCGACAAATAGTCATCCAAAAAATCGGCACCAACTTTACCAATTTCTAAACACGTTTTTAAATCATCGTCAAAAAGTTTGACCGCGGTTTCTCTCAATATAGCAAAATATTTGTCATAGTCAAAATTTGCGGGTATTTCTTCGCCTTTTTTTTCCATCAAATCCAAGGCATAAAATAAATTCACTGCCGTAGGCCGAGTCTTTCGCAGACGCAAGATATTAGTTCTGAAGCTTTTATGATAGGTTCCCCAAGGTAAAGACTTCGCACTCGCCGAATTTAACAGTTCACTAACAATTCCAAACGCTGCCGCACAACCGATAGCAGGCGCTCCGCGAACGCACATTTCTTCGATGGCTTTGGCTGTCTCTTCAACCGACGCACAATGCAGCCACGTTTCTTCAGTGGGAAGCTGCCTTTGATCCAACAGAAATAAACCGTCTGGTCGAAATTGAATCGCCGAGAAATGACTCAAAGATCATCATCCTCAGAATGCTTTTTCCCATCTAATTTTGAAGGCAAAAAGACCGAATCGTATTTTGATAAAGACGACAAGGGCTGGTCGGGATTTTGTTTATTATCTTGCATCTGACTCATCATCGAATGCTGATTTAAAGTTTCTTTGGTGCGTGGATCAGTCGGGGGGTTAGTATCCACGTTGTCGTCGAAACTATCGTAAAGCCGAGATGAGCGAATGCGGCGCGCAATTGCGAACGTTACACCTAACAATAAAATTCCGATTATGATTCCTGCTATTAATGGAATAATATTCGGACGTTCAGGAGACGGCGTATCGATAGCAATCGACGTCATCGAAGTCCAGCTTTCCGTTAGAAATTTCTGCGAACTGCCCTCCTTTTCGCCGAAATTTTCGGCAACGTCGGTATAAATAACTAAGTAATGATTATCTTTTCCAGAAAGTAAAACCAAAGCCTGCATCATCGGAAGTTCGTTTAATTTAAACTCCGTATAAAAAAGCAACCCGTGCCGACCATCATTCATCGTTACATCATCGAAATTTCGAAATTTATAGTCGGAAATTCCAGGCACAAATTGCGAGTAGTTTTTCACAATAGAATCGGAAAACTCTACACCTGTTTCTTGATCGATATATTTCGGGCCGGAAAAAACCATCACCTGAATATTACGTTGGTATTTTAGACCAGGCTGAAATGGCACCTTTAAAAGCAGTGAAATTCCCGGTTGACTAGGATTAACCTGCCAGCCCACCGGCGGATTGATTGCAAAACCTTTACCTTCTATTTTTACAAGCGACCCATCCGAAATAGCCCCATCGGCGGGATTAATTGAAGCTTCAATAACTGGTGGCGTGGTTTCGCTATTAGGAGCTGGCGATGCATTTTTAACTGCCGTTGCCGCGCTAGAGGCAGACCCTGATTTTGGAGTTTTTTTTGCTTCAGCGCCACCAGTCTGTCCACTATCCTCTTGGATAAGTTGCTCGTCCGAAGCAGGAGCTTGATCAGATTCCGGAACGTTAAACGGCTCAACTTCTTGCGCAAAACCCAATGATGAACACAAATAAAGGCTTAAAACTGAAAACTTTTCAAACTTCACGACTTAGTTCTCCTAAAATATTTACATTGGCTTTTTTTGCGAAAGACTTTTAAATCGACGCTCACTTGAATGATCAATCCCATCATTATGCCGTTTGATACTTTCTGTGAGTCGAGCCAATGCACTGTCGTCCATTTCAAAAACTTTCCAACTAGGTCCTCTGACATCATGCGAGCTCACCGAATCTTTTTCAAGTTGTTTATCAGCCATGTGAATATCGAGAAGAATTCGGTCTTCTATGCGTTCTACCAGCCTCAATGTTGACACGTGCCCATACATCGGATCCCAAGCCGGCTGCGTTACACTTTCGTAAATGGCCCCTAAAGTCCACACTTCGCGATTCTCAAGATCCTTGGCGATTGATGATCTTGCCATCACAAAGCAAAGTTCTCCTTTTTTCATTTCTTTGCCCATAGGCTTTTCGATTTCTCGGATTTTTTCCAACGGCGAAGTCATTAGTTGCAGAAAATCACTTTGATTAACTTGAATCATCCAATGTCTGATTGCATTTAAATTTTGAACATATTCGTCTGTAATTGCGTGATCCACAAAACTTTGACTCTCAACAAACATGTCAAAATGGTCTTGAAGTTTTTTCTTTGCCAAAAAAGTGGGTTGAGCGTTAGCTTTTAAAAGAGCCGTTGCAAACTGCCTATGTACAAGCGCTTTTTCAATGCTTTGAGAACTGCTGTCGTTTAGATTTTCGTAAGCCGAGGCTAGAAGATGATGAAAGTCTGCATCCCCAGAAAGATCAATCGCCAAAGAATTTTCGGCACTAACGATCGTACTTATAACTTCTTCGTGCTTCTTCATCTGTGATAATGCGAAGCATTCATAAAATAAATAATCTTTGTTAAGCGCGTATGTTCTTGTTAAAGCCTGCGCGTGAATTCTTGCTGCGGCATAATTTTTTATGGTTACAGATTTATGGTATTCAAAAATATTTTCCAAAGGACTTCCAGGATATAGTTTTTTCAAAGATTTTAATACCGCACCTGAAAACGAAGCCTCACCATGGAATGCCAAAACTGCGAAGTGAAAATAATCCTGGAGCACTGGTTGACCCGCAAGCATTCGCGCCACAATATTGCGCGGTGATCCTGAGGTTTTTGACATAAATTCATTGACGTACGCAGAGCCGTAATTTTTTTGCAGCGCCAAAGAAAACACTTGAACCGCATCCGAATCGTGGAGCTCGTTAAAAACAAATCCCACCAGTGCAAAAATTTCGTTTTTTAATTCGGGACTACTGCGGGCTGTCACAAGCAAATGATCTTTTAAATTTTCTAAGCCTTTTTCATCTGATTTCTCAACCAAATTTTCGATCCAAAGCCGGTAGAAGCACAGATGGTTTTCTGTGAGTTCGT
Organism: bacterium; assembly: GCA_043757325.1. Lineage (GTDB taxonomy): Bacteria > Bdellovibrionota_B > Oligoflexia > Oligoflexales > RGVZ01 > JAYVPO01. Next base: position 31,022 of record JAYVPO010000177.1, on the reverse strand, counting down.
TTTCCATAAGAAAATCGGATACTTTCGAAATACTGGCATCATATTCGCTATTCCAAAAGAGATACATTGCAGAAAGGTAGGTGTTTTCTAGTGGCTGATTTTTTAGAAAAAATTGTGTGGTGTGTTCTAAAAAGCTTTTTTCAAACATTTTCATAGATAACCTTTGTGAGGCGAGGATTTTTTAAGGAGCGCCCACACAGTGTAGGCGTCTTTCAAAAATCACATCAATCTATGAACCCTGTCGGAACTTACAGACTTACTTGAACAGGCATTTTTTTCTTAGTTTGGGTTTTGGCGGTCAAGGCGTTTGAAACATTATTAAGCGAATGACTAGAAAAGTTCCTATTTGTAAAAGTTTGAAGAGGTTGTTCGACAACTTCGTCGGCGCGTTCAATTAGAATCTCTCGAAGGTCAGAATAACAAATATTGCAAATTGGCTTTGCACTTAAATCTTCGGTGACCTCATTCCAGGCCAAAAGTGACTGCATAGCTTTTACACTAAAGTCCCTAATGGTGGCTCGTCCTTCTGACCCGCAATTACAACAATGACTCGCTGTGACAAGCGTTGTGGCTTGTGTCGATTCTAGCTTTAAGCTTTTTAACGTTTTCAAAAATTCCTCCGTAAATTTCTAAATTGCTCAACCGTACTGTACAAAAATAAACCGCACAGCAAAGCAACCTCCCCCTCTTAAACCAATAACTGGCTTATTGGCCAAAACAATGTATTCTTAGACTCTTCAAGAAAAACGAGTCCACGTCAACTACTAAGTTGAATTTATTGAAATATTTTTCTTCTGTTCAAGAAAGAAGCTGCTTTAAATTTTTAGTTTCTGAGTACTGGTCGCCATCGAAATAATATTTTTGCAGCTGAACTTTTAGGAAGTGTTGGCGCATGCCTGATGCGTTTATTGTAATTAAAGGTTTCCAAATTTTTTTAGCAAGTTGATTCTGACCATTGCGGTAATGAATAAGTCCACACAAGTAAACCTGCTCAAAATAGTGACCACCAATGCTTGAGACGGTGTCACTTAAAAATGCTTCCGCTTCACGAATACGTCCTTTTTTTATCAGTGCATGCGCCAGGACAAGTTGGGTTTGCATTTTATTTCTTTCGGTTGCAATTTCATAAGCAGACGTTGCAAGTTCGGTTGCTTTGTCTAAATTGTCGCCTATAAAAATATAAGCATCAGCCAGCTCAATTTGAAGTAGCGCACGTTGAGTAATCTGCAAATAATTTAATTTTAACCCTTCCACAAACCACATTACGGAAGTCTGGAGTTGCCAAAGATCAAAAGAAAGTTTGCCCAAGGCCCAGTAAATAAGTGGCCCATCGAAATTCGTATTTAAAAGCCGCAACAATTCTGTTCGGGCTTTTTCCGCGTCAAACTGGCTTCCTACTTCTACGACGGCTTTTAACGACTGAAAATCACCTCGTGTAAAAAGGTATTTTAATTTCGACCTTTGATAAGCAAGTTCAAATTCTTGCAAATTTAAAACTTCCAGTGAATGGCGATCAAACTCCTGCCAATGAATAGACTTTTCTTCGTTACCGCCAAGAGTTTCGAGACCGTGATCAAAAAAATAATGCTGCCTTTTGTCATTGTCGTAAGCCGAAAGAATTTTGATTGATTCGACGATCGCAGGAATATGCCATGGGTCATCGCGCAATGATTCTGCGCTAATAGTCTTAGCTGTATCAAAGCATTCGCGTGAATTGTCATTTAACAAAAAGGCAATTTGCAGAGACCTGAGCATGCGGCGGTCATCACTACTTAAGCGATCGATTCGAGTTACCAATTCGGCTAAAATTAAAGAGGAATTCTTAAAGTTTTTTCTTTTTACAAAATGCTGAACAAATCTAAGCATCGTAACGCTGCCGAGGGGATCGATGGCGTAAAGTTTTTGGATAAGTTCGTCGGTTTTGGCGTGGTTTCCCATTTTTTCTTGCAGCTTTGAGAACTCATAAATAACTTCGGGATCATCAGAATACCTAGCGTTAAGTTGATGAATTAAGGCAAAAGTCTCCACCTGGGAGTCAGGTTTCTCACTCAGAGATTTCAATCTCTCTCTTGCAAGAAGATATTCTTCCACGTTTACAGAATGCTTTTTGAGTTTTGCTACCAAGTAACAAAATCGCACTTCACTTTGGTCTGGAAATTTTTGATAAACCTCACTCAGTACTTTTAAAGCCAATTCGATATCAGGAGAATTTAATAAATGTGATCCAACACGCTGAACTGTTTTTACGTTTTCTGAATTGCTTAGGAGTATTAATTTAAAAAAATCCGTTGCGAGGTCTTTTTGATTAAACTCCTCAAGCACGCGCGCTACAAAAAACAAAATATTTTCTTCGGCTGGTGTTGCTATCGAGAGCAGCTGCTCAGCAAGCTTTCTGGCTTCTTCTAGCTTTTTTGCGGCGTCGACAGGTTCTTTTTGTTTGGTTAAAATTTGTGAGGAAGCAAGTAACTCATACAGGAGAATTTCATCGGGAATAAACCCTTTACTTTCATGCCACCAATCACTAAGAGTTTGAATTGCCATTATGGATTTAGCAAACTGTTCTGCTTCTAGAAACTCTACGCTTAGATTTCTATGGGTTTCAAAATTTCCGTAAACATTGAACGGCGCGGCTTTTTCGAATTCGAAAAAATAATAATCTGCCCGCTCGGTATTTTGTTGCTGATATAAAATTTGACTTAGGCCGAACAGACTCGGATACCATTGTGGGTCAATTTTAAGGCTTGCTTCGTAGTGTAGAATGGCTTTATTTGTGTTCTGCGCGCGCTCTTCCAGGTACCCGAGTCCATAAGTCAAAACTACCGAAGAAGGAGCTTTTTTAGCAAGGTTTTCCATATTTTCTAAGGCCTGGTGATACGGCACAAAATCACCGTAGACTTCTATTAAACTTGCAAGGTAAATCACTTGGTTTTTATCTAGGGTTTTTGGAAATGCGGTTGTCGTGTAAAACTCATGAAGTTTTAGTAAATTACCGCGTAGCGTTTCGAGTTCGATATAGCGTAAATGAATAAGAAGATTTGCTGAGGTTGCAGGGTTGAGAGTTAATTCCTGCAGAAATTCAGCCGCCTCCTCATAACATTTTACAAAGATAAGTTTATTGGCTTTTTCAAGTGCTTGATTTGAAGACAAACCTTTTAGATCAAAGGGGGTTTTACGAGGATTAATTTGCGGTTTCAAAATAAAAATGTCCCTGATAAAGATCTGCTTAAATCTTTATCGGCATTTTAGGAAAACTTTGAGGACAAGAAAATCAGAACTGGGTTGGAGAAAAAACAAAATAGCTAATAAGCTGCAGTCCCAGTAAGCGCCTGCCCTACTACAAGAAGATGAATATCGTTTGTGCCTTCGTAGGTCGAAACACTTTCTAAATTGCACATATGCCGCATACTGCGATATTCCGCCATAATGCCATTAGCGCCTAACATATCCCTACAAGTCCTCGCCACATTCAGTCCCATTTCGACATTGTTCTGCTTGACTAGACTGATTTGCGCCGGCGTTAACTCTCCCTTACTTTTAAGCTCCCCTAGCCTTTTTGCCAAAAGTTGAGCTTTACTCAAATCACTGATCATCACAGCAAGCTTGCGCTGGATAAGCTGCTTACCTTCTAAAAAACCGCCAAATATCTTGCGTGTCTTCACAAATTCCAAAACCTCTTTCAAGCAATCTTCGGCGGCGCCTAGAACACCCCACGAAATGCCATAACGTGCCTGGCTCAAGCAACTTAATGGCCCTTTCATTCCAAGAATTCCCGGTAACAAACAATCTTTTTCGCTCAATTTAACCTCATCAAAATATAATTCGGAAGTAACCGATGCGCGCATAGACAATTTTCCGGTCATGCGCACTGTAGAAAAACCTTTTGCGCCTTTCGGCATTAAAAATCCTCGCACGCCCTCCGCAGTGTTTGCCCAAATTACGGCAACATCTGCGAGACATCCGTTTGTGATCCACATTTTCGATCCGCTAATAACCCAATCGGATCCGATTTTTTTCGCAAATGTTTTCATCGCACCTGGATCAGACCCGCCATAGGATTCCGTAAGTCCAAAACATCCCACCGCTTCGCCCGCAGCCAACTGCGGCAGCCAAGTCTTTTTTTGGTCCTCGGAGCCGTAAGTTGCAATGGGATACATTACAAGTGACCCTTGAACCGAAGCAAAACTTCTCAATCCCGAGTCAACTCGTTCGATTTCCTTTAAAATCAAACCGTAGGAAATCGCATCCACCCCAAGGCAACCATATCCTTTCAGATAAGATCCGAGAAAACCCCATTTACCAAATTTTTTAACAACGCCCGCAGGAAATGTTTCCCCTAAAAAATTTTCAGCAATTCCACTTTGAAATTCTTTCAGATGGTTTGCACATGTTTCTATAAGTAGATTCTGTTCCGGAGTCCAATCGGCTTTTAAATTTAAAAAATCTAGAGCTTCCAAACCAAAGATCTCCTTCTAGAAAAAATACCCGCGTTTATAAGAATCTTTTGCCACAATTGCAAGCAGCAGTAGTAACGTTACCAACCAATGCCAACTTATGGGCTTTTGAAATTTCTGCAAAAACTCTTTTCCGTTTGCAAACATGCGACCAGGACTTGTGGGAGGCTCAACCAGACTTGTTAACGTCGGAAAAAAAGGCGGAACTTCCAAGCGGTAGTTTAAGTAACTCGAATCGAATTCCATTTTTAAATTCTTCTCGTCACGATCAAAACGCCGTTTAAAAATCAGACTTAAAAAAACGGTAGCCACCGCAAATATAAAAGCATGACGCGCTGCAATCAAAAGAGCGAAATTAAACAAAAATCCCACTAAGAGAAGCGGATGTCGAATAATTTTCCAAGGTCCAAAAAGCTGATCGGCGTGATGCGGATGCGAATTAAAACAGTTGAGCCATAATAATAATAAACTCCCTATGGCAAACAATCCCTCAGCAAAATGCAGGGAGCGAGAATTTGCATCTGAAAAGATACAAGCCATAGCACCCAATCCTATTTCGATCAAAAAACCCGGGCTTATCGCTATCAATCGTTGCTTTAGACTTCTAAGTTTTTCCACCGTTTGTAATTCCAAGTCCATTGTTCTGGATACAATCTTATCATGTTCTCGATGACTGTTGCCATGTTTTGAGTAAGTCCCACCTCGTTATCCAAAGGCTCGTTAAAAGTCATCTTTTCAACGATTACTTTATACTTAAAAATGCCTGGAACGCGTACCGCAAAAATCGCAAACACTTCACTTTGAAACTTTTTAACCATCGCAGCAGGACCCGAAACAAATTCTGTTGGCCACCCAAAAAAATCAACTTTTGGACCGATCCGGCCTTGCGGCTTTTGATCCATAACAAAACCCAGCCCGCCGCCGGCTTTTTGAGTTTGGATCATTTTTCTAAAAAGTTGCGGATCATCGAGCCAAAGAATTTGCATCTTTAAGCGTTCGCGAACCCAATTTAAAATCCTAGTAACTAGCTTTGACCGCGAGGGTTTTGCCAGTATCAAAAGCGGTCGGGGAGAGTATTTTCGAGCGTAAAAACCAGCTATTTCCCAGGCTCCGAGATGACCCGTAATAAATAAAAAAGATTTTTCAGAAAAAACCACAGGTGTTTTTTCGATAAGTTCGAATTTAAAAACATTCGGAAAAAACAAAAACAACAATGTCTCCAGAGAAATTCTTACTTGGGAAATACGCACTTCTCGTGCAAATTTTCGCTGATCTTTCGGAGAGTGTATTTTCAAAACTTTGCTGATATTCAGAAGTAGAATTTTTTGATCGCGAGGGGCTAGCCATTCTGCAACAAATGCAAAAAAACAAGAAATTCCATATATCAATCGTTCCAAAAATATCAAATCGCCACGGCCTTATTCAAGGATTCGATGGCGGCTTCGTAATATTCTCGGGCGCGGTAGCTGCTTCTTATAAGCGGCCCAGAAGCAGCACTTTTAAAACCTTGAAGCAGTGCGAGCTTGCCGAATTCGGTAAATTCTTCGGGAGTGACCCAACGTTTGATCGAAAGGTGTTTATGGGTCGGACGCATATACTGACCGATTGTAATAAAATCGATGTCTTCTTTTCTGGCATCAGAAAAAGTCTGCAGAACTTCTTCTTTCTGCTCTCCAAGCCCAAGCATCAACGCGGTTTTGGTGAAGATTGGGTATTGCGCGGCACTCTTTATATACTTTAGTACCCGCAGAGATTTAGCATACTGTGCTCTGGCATCACGCACGCGCGGGGTTAATCTTTCGACCGTTTCGAGATTATGAGCAAAAACATCGGGAGCTGATTTTAGGATGACATTTAAAGCTGCGTGATTCTCGTTAAAATCTCCCGCAAGTAATTCCACAACAATGCCAGGATTAATAGCTTTTACCGTTTCGACAACTTGCGCCACGTGCCCGGCGCCGCCGTCGGGCAAATCATCTCGATCAACCATAGTAATCACAACATACTGCAGTTTCATCGAGCGCACACTCTGTGCCACATGGATTGGCTCGTTTTCGTCTACGAGCCCGCCTGGGTTTCCGGTTTTTATATGACAAAAACGGCAACCTCTGGTGCAAGTATCTCCCAAAATCATAAACGTAGCGGTTTGAGTGTTCCAACATTCTGAAATATTAGGACATTTTGCCTCTTCGCAGACCGTGTGGAGCTTGCTCTCGCGCAGGTTTTTTTTGATCGCAGAATAGTTCTCACCCCCCGGCATGGGAGTTTTAAGCCAATGAGGTTTTTTTAAATGAAGTGGTAATTCAGAAGTCATTCATGTAACTCTCTACCTTTAATCATCTAAAGTTTGCACAATACCATGAAAAAATCCATAACAACCAATATCCCAAAGCGAACAAAACCTACTACCGATAGTCCGACCGATAGATTGGGGCAATCTATTACTAAAAAATGGTTAGATGTGTTGTCTTCCGTTACGAAAAAAGCCGCAAAAAATCCAACCGCGCAAATCGATCGAGTTTGGACCAAACAACGACTTATGAATCTGCTTGCAAAAAATAAAAACGGACTTAAAAATCTTTGGCAATCTTATAACGTCGACCGCTTTGAAAAACAAAAAGCTTTGATTAGCTGGGATAAAGTTTTTGTTTATTTCTTGGGCTTTCACTTACCAAATTCGCTCCGGTCGATTTTAGTATTAGAGAGATTGGAGCAGCGTTTTCCGGGATTTTTCAAATCCATTGCTAAAAGCGACCAAAACTGTGTGATTTATGATTACGGTTCCGGTACAGGTGCGGTTAGCAAAGCCATTCAATCATTTTTGGAAGTTTTTGGTTATGGTTTGTTCAGTGTAAAAAATTTCGATAAAAATTCTATATTAGGAAAATTTGCCCAAAAGTTTTTTACTGAAAAGGAATTTCAGTTTAAACGCCTGACTACTTTTAATGATCTAAGTTTCGAAAGGACAACACCTGATGGTTATGGTCAGTTGCATATCCTTTGCTTAGGATACGCAATCAATGAATGGCAGGGTCAAAGCTTGAAGTCATTTGTGGCCGGCTGGAAAAAGGCCACTACATGGATTTCTCAGCAGAAAAATCCTTGGTTGATTGTGCTTTTGGATTCAGCACAGCAGCATGAAAGCCGGCAACTTATGCAAATTCGCGATGATGCGGTGGCTGCGGGTCTAGAAGTTATGCTTCCTTGTACGCATAATTTATCGTGTCCCATGTTAAATCGGTCGCGGGACTGGTGTTTTAGTGAATTGCGACTTCCACAAAATTTCGAACTGCAAGCGATTGATCGAACCATGGGCCGAAAACGCGATCATTTTTCCACCAGTGCTTATGTTTTTTGGAATGGCAAGTCGGCTGGCGAAGAGGCTGCAAAATTATTTAAAGAATTTCGCGAAAAAAATCTAAGTGCTGTCGTCGGTCGACCTTTGGATATTTTCGCGCAGAATAGTTTTGTGAAAAAAAACATCCTTTTATGCAATCAAGATGGAATCACCAAAATTCCTTCGCCGTCTGCGGACTCAGAAAAATTTTCGAGGGGAACTATTTATCCCGCGAATCTTCTGAAATAGCGCTACTGAGTTAAATTTAAGTAAGTTATTGCTGCAATGGCTCGCTAAAAATCGCGTCTAACCCGTCGCGCCAGTGCACATACTCGACATTCTCTACTTCTCTTTTATGAGGGTCAAGAGATAGACAGTAAGCTTTGCATGGCTGAAAGTCTGCCATTGCAGATCTTAGATATGCGGTATCTTCTTCATGTGTTTCTACTTTTGATTTAATCTCTATGAGAACCCGCGGCTGTCTTGGACGATCGATAATCAATTCAATTTCTCCTCCAGCGTTAAAAAAAGAAAAGCGAAATTCTTTTTTTTGATAGTTACTCATGCGCATGATTTCGCAAATGATAAAGTGCTCAAATACTTTCCCGTATTCGTATGTTCCTGGAGCCAAACCACCTGAGAGATTTCGCGCAAGAGCTCTTTGAACACCCGTGTCGAAAAGATAAAATTTCGGACTTTGAATTTGGCGTTTGCGAATAGATTTATGAAAAGGTTCTAAAAAAAAGCCCATAAGGGTGTCTTCAAGAATTTGAAAATAAATTTTGATGGTTTTTTCGCTGGCATGAGTATCACGGGAGATATTTGCATAATTAATAATTTGGCCATTCGCTTGTGCTGCAATTTCTAGAAACTTTCGAAAAGGATCGATATTGCGAATAAGGTGCTCGGCCCATACTTCTTCGTTTAAATAAGTTAAAGCATAGGCCTCAAGATAATCTCGACGATCATTAGGATCAGAAAAAGTAAATATTTTCGGTAGTGCACCAAATTCTAATACCGCATTCAGATCAAAGGCATTTTCAAGTTCAGTGTGCGTCAGTGGCGTGAGCTGCCTAATAAAAGCTCTTCCCGCTAGTAAGTTTGAATTGCCGTGTTTAAGTTTGCGAGCACTTGAACCCGTGAGTGCAAAATGCGGTGGGTTAAATTCTTTAGTCTCGATGATGCGGTGAATGACATCTAGAATTTCAGGGACTTTTTGTATCTCATCGATAACAACCCACTTGGTTTTTTGAATCTTAAGTTCTTCGTATAAAAGGTCGGGATCACGTTGGAAGCGGTCGCGTGTTTTCTGATGCAAGAAATCAATCCACATCGCATCGGGAAATATTGCTTTAAGAAGACTCGTCTTTCCAGTTCCTCTAGGCCCAAGTAGGAAAAATGAATGTGATTGCGGTATGTTACAAAGTCTATTGAATTTTACGATACCAAACTCCGGAAATTGCCTCAATATCCGGAGTATTTATCAACCACCGCCAAAAATGTTAAAAAACTTTTAATTATAAAAAAACTGATGTTTCTTAACAATCAGACACCCAGATTGGGGAGCCAGATGATGGATTATTCAGTGCAGCACCCGAACGACGTGCGAAGTTTAAGGCTAAAGAATCAAGTGCCGGATTCTGCTTGCTAAAAAACGCAAAGGTGATTGCCTACTGGGCAAATTTACGGTATTTCTGCCATCTAGGTTTACAAGAACCATAAGTGCTCTAAATGGTTGATTTTTTATTCGCTCCTCGAGGAACCGGCAAGTCGTTTTGGATAAAAACAAACTTTTTCAACTTAATCAGACACCCAGCAAGATTAGAATTAAAATCAATCAATTGAATAATTGTGACGCAATTTAATGTCTAAAATTTGGAAATCTGGTGCGGACAAAGTTTTTATAGAAGGCATTAATCCTAAATGCTAACCATCTTAAAAATTTACGGGGCGTCTGAAGATTTTTTTTTCCTGGCGGCGTCAAAGCGGTATTTTTTTAGTTTGTCGTGAAAAGTTGAATTCGGCACATTAACCACTCGGGCCGCCGAGAGAATGGAGTCGGCTGCCAAATCGAGAAGACTTATTGAGTGCAACTGCGGTCGAAGATTTGCTGCATGGTTTGTTGGCGTGTTTAAAATCTCATAACTTGTTGAATTTTGGGGAATTTAAAATCTCGATTTTTCCTTTCTGCAAAGATTTTTTTTAAAGTTGTTGCAAACACAAACGATCTGGTCAGTCGACCAATGCCCATTTTTTTTTGACATGATATGTTTAGGGCAGAGGATATATTACAAAAAATTGAGATAACGAATGCAGATCTCGAATCTCAAGCGCTACCTATTTTGGCGCGTGTTTGCAATCCACTTAAATTAATTAACCAGGAAACTTATGCCAGTTAAGCGAAAAATGCATTTTATTATTCTCAGCTTTGCATTACCACTGTTCGCTAATTCGCCTCTGACGCCCTGCGATCAAACTGATATGACCTTGGCACGCGAGTCTATAGCAAAACAGCGGATTTCTACAGAAATAGAACTGGATTTGACTCCAGCACTTGTCCAGATTTTTGAAACCACCGACGGAACTGTAAATTCACTGCTTACAGGTTTATCTATAAGCGAGTTTAGCAAAACATTTAGCAACGAACATATTGAGCCAAGTACAAATTTCTCAAGTCTCGACCCGGCAGTGAAAGTTCGCGTGCTTACGTATATTTGGCAGCTTAAAACCCAAGACGCTACCAAGTTCGGTAACCCAGCAGGTTTTCCAATGTATCGAATAGTGGAAGGCTTGATTTTAAAAGATGAAATAGTAATGCTTGTTGATAGTCCGTTAACTTTTCGAGGAAATAACTATGAAGTTGGACAGAAATTTACTTTGAAGTGCCACGAATTTTTTGATCGACAAGTTGAGTGGTCTGGTTCAGCTAAATTTGATTCGAGCGTAGGAGTAGAAATCCATATGTTTGACGATGCCAAGCATATTAGACGCCTTCTTGTGGATAGTTGGGCGTTTCAACGCAATTATGCGGGGTTTGACCATGTGTATTTGCACCTGCCCGTAAATATTCGTAAGCATAGGTTTGAAAAATCACCGGTTGTAGAAAGCTTCAAAATTACGATATTCAAGGTGTTCGCGGATATCGTTGCAACACTGCAATGGCTGAAATTTAATTTGCCGATCGAGCAGAGTCGATTCTCTCATGCGATGGATAGGTCAGGACTGGCAAATCTTTTTCAGAGTTTGGCAATGCGCGCAGGTGATATGAAATATCTATTCAAAAGCTTGACCGGGTTTAGGTTTCAAACCGGCTATAAAAATGCAAATCTGATGGGTGCAGAAAACCGTACCGCGACTTCTTTCATTGATCCCGATTTTGTGTTTAAGTATTCTGAAGCTAGTTATTATCGGATGCTTCATCGCGACTATTTTTTTAACGTCGAAAATATTATTGAAATTTTTAAAGATTATGGAGTGACTGTAAAAAGATTGTCAGATGGAGACCCATTTGTCGAATTTTCAGCAAACAACACTGCCGTAATTTCAGAAGTGATTGCACAAATGGCAGTAAACATGCAGTCATATGAGCCTCTAGCAGTTGATTTAAGAGATTACTCAATTCAAGCAATTAAAATACTCGATTTCTTTTATAATCATTCGCCCGATAGTCCAGGATTAACGTTTCGAAAGGATTGGAAGGAGTTTTCAGAGAATTTTCCGGAAATGAAGATTTTTACAAACATCGCATGGTACGCATGGAAGACTTTGCTTGGTCGTCAGCCGGTTATGATAAGTGATGATGTTTTAAAAATTCAATTCATTTATCTGCAGAAATTGCAAACTATTAAAGACCAATTTGACAAAAAGGATCCAGAAAAAACCCGTGATAAAATTTTTAATCTGGTAAGTGAATTTGTGAACGTAACTGGAATATACTCGTACTTTACTACGGCCTACTCTCGCCTTGATTCCAACAACGAATATGATGCATTTCTTAAAGAACTCTTAAAATAATTTTGCAAGATTTGGTAACTAAACCAGAGGTAACTAAACCAGACACCCAGCTACACTAGCGTAAATAATATAAGAGCGCATAGCACGACCGCTACAATAAGACTAAAATTAGTTAAGTTGTGTGATTTCAGCATCAAAGCCGAATAGAAATTTCGAATGGCTGTGCAAAAATTCAGGGGTCAAAACCACTTCTAAACTTCGATGAAATTCGCCAGCAAGAAAACCGCGATCCAAAAAACTTTGAAGAATGAATTGAAATCTTTCAGGGTTGTAATAACCGCTAATATTTCCAGTCGAACCTCCTTGCAAAATAGTTATGTACTGCTTTTCAGAGTGTTCAGAAGTTTCCCCTAATGTCTCAAACAAAAATTTGGCAACCCGTCCTAATTTCGTCTGCATAAAATACGGTCTTGCCATGCATAGCAAATCTGATTGGCACAATTCCTTATGTTGACTCGACAAGTTTAAACGCGCAGCTTCCAAAAGTAATAGCGTCTCTAAATTTGTAACATGGCTGAAGATCACAGCATCCAATTTCCGCGGAGTGGCTGAAACTTTCGCTAGGATGCCTGATACAGCATTAGTCATAATAAATTTGAATAGAGTGACTTTTTTATCCCCTAGTAGAAAATCTTGTGAAAGACCTAAACCGTCTAATGCTAAATTCTGGAAGTCGATGGAAAAACGATCCTTGTTGTAAAGTTTAATCCGAAATTTCATCGCTCCATTTCGACCGCCTCGCGGACCGCCAGGCGGACCGCCTGGCGAAATATAAGTGACATCCACGGTCACTGAAAAGCCCTTAAGTTGAATTTCTGCGGATTTTGCTAAAGTTTCAGTATCGAAAACTCGAGCCTGAATTCTAAGTTCATCATCTTTCTCCATTAATCCGTTCAGCCGGACAACAGAGAAACCACTAGAATAATTCGAATAAAATGGATTGCCTGCGAGACCCGCAAGCTTTTCGCAAGTGCTTAGTTTTTTCATGGCTCCAACCGAAGTTGAAAATAGAAACACAGTTATGCTAAGCTTATATTTGATCATATCTGCGATTTGGTACCACGCATCGTTCTGGAGAGCAACAATTTTGCGTTTATTGACAACATTTTTCTGTTTCACCTTCTGGTGGATAAGTGGTTTCCAAAATTTGGGTTTTGCCACCGAATCCTGCCCTGATCTTATGGTTGAGCTAGAACTTGCGACTCCGAAGTTGCGAGAGCATATTGAGACCCACTATTTTGACACAGTAAAATTAAACGCGCTGATTGAAATATGGCGTAAATTTCACCTGTACAGCCCGGCAGATTATGCCAAAGAACCAGGCACAAAAAATGCTAAATTATTGTTAGCTGTAGGCACAATAAACAGATTGCTGTACGACGTTGTCGACCAAGTCAAAAAACTCAATCAAATAAAAAAAGACAATCGCGCCGCAAAAGAACTAGGGTTAAAAAGTGAAGCTAAAGATTACGCTTTGGCGTGGGAAGAGCAGTTTAAGATTGTGGATAAGATGCTTGAAGAATTAAAGAATACCATCCTACAAAACGATTCTCTGCGGAGGGGGATTTTCCCTGATATTGCGCCGCCTAGACTTTCGGGAGTAACAAAGAAAACATTGGCACTGGTTAGTTTCGCAGACCCTGAGGTACAAAACTTTTGGAGTACTGTGGATGCAGGCGACCCCAAAATACAAAGTAAGGCGCAAAGTATGGTTAAACAGGCTAAATGGGCACGTTATGCGGGGTTGGCTATGGAAAAGCTCGACCAGCTCAATAGCTGCACTTCTTTTGCATTGTTAAAACAAACCTTCGGCTCTGGATTAGACCACTATAAAGTTACTGTTGCGAATGAGTATGCTGGTTACTTTAAACTACGTATCGATTCACAGTTTCGAATTTTTTTTCAGTACTCGGAAGGATCGGCGCGCAACATTACGATCATAGACCATCACAACGACTGATTTGCTGCCCGTGATGTTCTGCCTTCTGATACCTATATCTGGTTCGACGCAAAAACCACGTCGTACTAACTAATGTCGCTAGGTTAAACCGACAAGAACTTGACTTGCCTGGTTTGCATTAAGCCTTGGATCACAAAAAGTTTGGTAGCACGAGTTTAGCTGACCCTCTAAAATGCAATCATCTGTACATTCGGTAACCGTTTCTGCAGCAACTTCTAAGTGGATACCAGAAAGCGGAACTTGGTATTTTTTATGTAGCGCAACAGCCAAGGCTAATTCCTCCGAAATAGCCTTCACTGAGCGCGTTTTTAAGCCTCCCGTTGAATCATAAGTATTGCCATGCATCGGATCCGAAATCCAGATGAGATTTTTATGTTGAATTGTTTTCAAAAGAGGTGGTAAGAGCTTCACAATATTTTTTAGCCCAAGCCGAATAATTAAAATAACCCTACGTTTCTCGCCCAGTTTAGTTAACTTATCAATCAATATTTCAACTTCTGAAAGCTGATAGTTCGGTCCAATTTTTATTCCTACTGGATTATTTAATCCGCTAAAAAATTCCGCATGAGCTCCATTTACTGAACGAGTCCTATCACCGATCCATAAAAAATGCGCACTTGCATTATAGTAATTTTTTGTATTCGGCTCCAAACGCACAAGCGACTCTTCATAGGGAAGATGAAGACCTTCGTGGCTTGTAAACCAGGCATAAGGCGATGTCTTGGATTCATCTTGGCAAAAATATTTTTTTGCGCGTAAAGAATTGATGTAAGCCAATTGTAAACGATCAGGATCGGGAGTACGAGATAGCAGCGTCGCTCCAAAAGAATTTATCCCTTCTCCTCTAAACACAGGAATATTTTCACCTAAAAAATTCTCAAATTCATTTGTCCGTGGTTTAAAAAATTGCCCAGCAATCCGGCCAATGATAATAATCTTTTTTTGCGTTAGAGCTTCAAGCTGTGAAGCCAATGCAGAAAGAAGCTGTTTTTTCTTTGCTACAGAACTTTCATCACAATCTTGAAAACGTTCGGCGCAATCTCCTGCGTGCAAAATAAAGGCGCAACCTTCGGCAACTTCTTGCAGTGCATTTTGAAAAGATAATATTTCATTCCAAGAAACGATTTCTGGCGAACGTTCAAGTGCCGAAAGCACATCGTCGGCCTGGGTCACGTTCTGATAGCGCGTTCCTTGAGCCAAAGGGAACTTGCTCCACGAATGCGGCTGCCAATGTGGACTCTTATGCCGATGGCTCAATTCACAAATGGGCACAATATTTGTCATACTCGCATTATACCGGAGAAACTATATGTGTTAAAACAATTTCTAGAACGTTATAGTAAAATGTCACTTTTATTTTGTAGGCGCAATCTATGTCACTATTTATGTACCATAATAGCCAATCTTTTCATTACCTTGCTCTCTTAAGCTTGGTTGGTTTTGGGGCGGCATCGATTATCGAACTTATGATCTACCAAAATAAAAATTCACCTGTATTGAAATATGCAAGTCTCGCGGCGTTTATACTTGCAACTTTAAGCTGCCTATTGGTTGAAATTAATCTTTTGGTTTCTCACGACGGAACTAAAATCGGGCACCCTTTGGCAGGGTTTTTGATCTCAAGTATCTTAAGCTTAGGTGTTTTGTATCTGCGACTTTTTCGCAAAATAATTCTAGTTAGCGTCGTAGCCAGTCCGGTTATTTGTTTAATTTTATTTTTCCAGGTGTTTTTTGTGCCAAGTGCTGCAATCCACGCCGCAATTGCTGGACCACAAATGACGAGACCTTTGTCTTTTCATATTTACACCAGTGTCGTTGGTCAGGCCGAAGCAATTTTGGCTGCCGTCATTGGTGCTATGTATTTATTTATTGACCGCCAGGTAAAACAAAAAAATATGAAATTTCTAATGCAGTCTAGTTCCTCGCTAAAAACTTTGAAAACCTTAATGCTAGGACTTTTATGGTGCGGTTTTATCTTTATGAGTATTGGCCTTGTTTCTGGTGCTTATCTGGCCCTATTTCATAGTGAAATTTTGCAGGATTTTAACACCACGATTAAGACTGCCTGGGCACTTGCGGTATGGCTTTGGTATCTTCTTACGCTTTTTTTCTACAGTGTTTTAAGCGCTCACCTAACTCGTGTTGCGAAAATGACCCTTGTTGGTTTTGTGATTATATCGCTGCCTTTTTATGGTGTTTTTTTTAAGAATTAGGAAAGGTTTTTGGCGTGATTTTTTGTGTCGGAGTCAACCACAAAACAGCAAATATCGCTGTGAGAGAATCTTTATTTATCGATTCCACGCAGATTGGTTTGATCATTGCAAAACTTGCCCAAGATTATCAGCTCCCAGAAGTAGTTATTCTCTCAACCTGCAATCGCCTTGAGATTTTTGCCACCACTAATTCTGCGTCGCCCGTCGAACATTCCACGGCCGTTAGTGCATTTGAATATCTTTACAAAATCTATCAGGAATTCAGTGAACGCCACTTGGATTTTACGCATTTAAGAAAACAGATTTACGTAGCCACTGGCGAAACTGCTGTTGAACATATCTTTAAGGTTGCTGCTGGCATGGAAAGTATTGTGATTGGAGAAACACAAATCGCCGGACAATTTAAAATTGCGTTTCAACAATCTCTCGATTTAAATTTAGTAGGACCAGTACTAAGTCGGGTTTTTCAGGATGCCGTTTTCTACGCCAAAAGAGTCCGCAGTGAAACACCAATCGGCAAAAAAGTCGTTTCTGTCGGTCACTGCGCAGTAGATTTAACCAGGCAAATAATGGGGGAAGTTTCAGCGTTAAATTATCTTGTTCTTGGTGCCGGCGAAATGGCAGGTACTTTGTGCAAACATTTAACCAAGTACAAACCGCAATCATTAACCGTCTTAAGTCCTGACGGGGTAAGCGCAAAACGACTTTGCGGAGACCTAAACTTTGGTGTTGGACTTGCAATGACTTCGCTGGCGGCGGAACTGGTTCATGCAGACTGCGTTATCTCCGCAACCCGCGCTCAGGAATACTTAATTACATTCGAACTCGCAGAAAAAGCCGCTGCCGGTCGGCTTGGACGTCCGACGATGTTCGTGGATATTTCCTTGCCTCGCAATATTGACCCGGCACTGACTGGTCTCACCGACGTGTATGTTTTTGATATTGACGATTTAAAGCAAATTGTTGACGAGAATTATAAAAGTCGCGAAGAGGCTTTGGTTTCTGGGAATGCTATTATTTCCGAAGGAATAACAAATTATCGCGAACGCCAAAAAGTCTCAGTTATTGCACCAGTCTTAAGTCAAATTAATATTTATTTCTCTAAACTTATCGACAAAGAATTCGATCGAACTTTTTCGAAAAACATTTTTACAAATTTGGAAGTTGAACAAAAAGAAGCAGTCGAAAATCTAAAAAATAGTCTCGCTTCCAAACTTACTGCCGATTTTACCCAGAACATGAAGAAATATTCCGCACAAATTCCCGATTTGTTAGATTTTATGCAACTTTTATTTCAAAACGAACCGTCAAAAGAAAAACGACAAGAAAAACATGATTAATAAAACTTTAAAAATTGGTACGCGAGGAAGTCGGCTTGCACTTTGGCAAGCGAATTTTGTAAAGCAGCTCCTAACCAAATTACAAATTAATTCTACTATCGTTCCAATCAGTACTACCGGAGATCAAATTCAAAATCGCTACCTTCATGAAATCGGCGGCAAAGGCCTATTTGTTAAGGAAATCGAACAGGCATTAAAAGATAACACCATCGATTTAGCGGTTCACAGTTTGAAAGACCTTCCGGCGGAAATGAATTCTGCGTTTAATCTAAGCGCTTTTCTGCCGCGAGAAAACCCTCACGATGTTTTAATTTTAAAATCCCCTCAGTTCAAAAATATCTCGCATGTGGAAGCGATAGCACAAATCACCGGTCTAAAAATTGGCACCTCAAGCTTGCGCAGGCAGTGTTTCCTGAAACATCTCAATCCTGGTGTTATGTGTTTGCCTTTGCGCGGCAACGTGGACACCCGCCTGGAAAAACTTAAAAAAAATTCAGAACTTGATGGGATTATTTTAGCTTACGCAGGACTCCATCGATTAGGGCTAGATCTCGCGGAATTTTCAGTCATTAAACTTACCCCAGAGTATTTTATTCCGTGTGCTGGTCAGGGAATTATAGCGATCCAAACCCGAACTTCCAATGACGAAGAAAAATTAATTTCTGGTTTAAACAACCCAGACTCAAAACTTGCTGCAGTAATTGAACGACGAATACTGCAACGTCTTGGAGCCGACTGTAAGCTTCCCTTCGGCTGTTTTGCAAAAGTCGAAAACAATCTAGTCACTTCCATCGACTGTGTGGTTTTAAATCTTGAAGGATTATCCTGTCACGGCCGATTGGCAAACTTAAAACTTGAACAACCTAGCGCTGACGTCGAAGAATTACTCATTAAAAAAATGAAAAGTCAAAATCTCAATAAAATTTTGCGCGATTTAAATTTAACAGAAATTTCATGACTGACTTATTGCAAAAATTCCTTATATGGACAAGACCACTTGCTGATTGGAAGGCCGACAAAGAACTTTTTGAACAAAAAACTCCTTTTGATTTGCGGATAATCAAACACGTTCCCATGACTGAAAATTTTTATGAGGAAACTTACAACATACCGGCTGAATTTGAGTATGCTGTGTTTTCAAGCGGCAAAGCTTTTACGCATGTTTTAAAAAATCCAGCGGCCGTTAAAAAATTACGGCAATGCAAAAAAATCTTTTGTGTTGGTAAAAAAACGGCCGAAGTTGGTCAAAATAATATGTTGACTCAAACAGTTTACCCGCAAGTTGCAGGCGGTGGTGAGTCTTTATGTGCTTTTATAATTGACACATTAAATGATTCCATCGAGCGGGCTCGATTTTGGTTACCACGTGGATCCGAAGTTGCCTTTGATTTGCTGCCGAATTTGCAGAAGAAAGGCGGGCAATGTGTGGCAACAGTAGTCTACGGAACGAGAATTCTTCCGTTTACCTTACAGGAATTTAAGCCTTTGCAACAGTTGGTTTTTGCTTTTACCAGCACCCTATCTGCGCGAAGTTTTTTGAAGGTTATCAATTCGACGCAATCCATTGATTTATCTAAGACTATTGCGTGTTTTATCGGTGACTCTACAGCCGTCGTTTTGAAAGAAATTCCCTTCAAAAAAACTTTCACACTCACCAAAAATCCCAGCATGGAAATTTTTCTGCAGGGAATTTTTGCAGAATTTTTTAAAAAATAATTTAATTCTCTATTAAGTCTCGCGGGGTTTGACCGATCAAGTTGGTTAGAACGGTTTCGGAGATTTAAAAACATGGGTGTCAAAAAACTTGATATTGAGCAACGGCCAGAGCTTAATTACGATCATTTTGACAAAATAAACGGTCAGCACCCGTGGCAAAAAGCTGTTCCCGAAGGCTATGTACTTTACAATGTGCGAAGTCGCACTAAAGGCAAAGTTATATATTTCAATTTCGATTTAGCCAAAGAAATGGGACTAGTGGATTCTAATCATCCCGAAGTGATTTCAAACGAATTGGAGCAAAAACTTCTTGAAACGTTCGCCATTCAAATTATTAATGAATATGATATTCTACACAAAACACCCATACCGCCAGAAGATATAAAGCCAAATAAGTATATGGCCACAAGGTACCTTCAGCTTCAACATCCAAGTCGTACGGGAAAAACTTCTGGCGATGGCCGAAGTATTTGGAATGGGACTTGGAAGAATTTGGGCAAAACATGGGATCTTTCCAGCTGCGGAACCGGCGCCACATCTTTAAGTCCAGCCACGGCTAAAAGTAAAAATTTTTTTCGCACAGGAGATCTTAGTGTTTCCTACGGTTGCGGCTATGCGGACGTATCAGATTCACTGGAGACCGCTATTTTTAGCCAAATTTTGCATCAAAATGGTACGCCTACGGAAAGATCTTTGTGTGTGATTGAATTTCCAAAAAAGCTTGCCTTAAATGTTCGGGTATCTGAAAACCTCCTTCGTCCGTCGCATCTTTTTAATCATTTGAAACAATCTAACTTAGAGGCGTTACAGCGTGCTTTTGATTATTATATCGAAAGACAGATGGATAATAGCGATCTTTGCGTCAAAAAGAACGAATCGAAATACGATGCAGTCATACAATATCTGGCACGAACTTTTGGTCAAATGTCAGCTCATTTTGAATCGGAATATTTGTTTTGTTGGCTTGCGTGGGATGGAGATAATATTCTTCTCGATGGCAAAATCATCGATTACGGAAGTATTCGTCAGTTAGGGCTCTTCCATCATACGTACCGCTTTGACGATGTGGAACGTTGGTCGACCAATATTAAAGAACAGAAAATTAAAGCCCGGGGGATGATTCAAACTTTAATTCAAGCGATAGAATTTATAAAAACCAAGCAAAAAAAACCACTTTCCAGCTTTCGAAAGCATGACATTCTAAAGGTTTTCGACAATGAATTTAATCGGCAAGCGGAGTTAAATCTGTTGTCGCGAATGGGTTTTGAAGATTCTA
This sequence comes from bacterium, assembly GCA_043757325.1. Taxonomy (GTDB): domain Bacteria; phylum Bdellovibrionota_B; class Oligoflexia; order Oligoflexales; family RGVZ01; genus JAYVPO01. Next base: position 10,715 of record JAYVPO010000177.1, on the reverse strand, counting down.
TACGGCTGCAGCTACTACTGCGCAATCGAAAACTCGTGCGCGAATTTCAAAATGTTTTTTCGACTTTTGAACAAGCGCTAACCCTAAAAGGCCAAGAGGATGTGCCTGATGGGGTGAATACTAATGCGGTATTCTGCATGCGAAATATTCTACGGGAGCTGCCGAAAAAATTGTCTCAGACTAATGCCTTTGTTCCTGCCAGAGAATTTTTAGAATTTGCAAAATCGTCTTATGCCTTAAAAAAAGACCTAAAACTAAACGAGGTTTTAAATAGTCGAATTAGTAAATTTCAAATGATTTATTTGCAGCTTATTAACGAATCAGCCCAAGTTAAAAAATGCTCTACCGGAGAAATGTTAGCGACTGTTATCTCGCGATCTAATGTTATTAATACGTATTCCCGGATTACTGGCGATGGAATTTGCCACACTGTCGAGTATTTGATAAATCAAAAACCAAAGTTTAGCACTGCCGAATTTCATATGCTGTTGAAGAAATTCTATCTTACTCAGAACCGCAATCCAAATTTCAACAGAAATACGCCGACATCGGAAGGTCACTCGGTTTCTACAAATAAAAAAATAGAGCGAGCACTTAAATATTTAAAGCATCTTACGAAGAAATATACCGAAGATCTATAACATAGTTGTAGAACTTCAGGGCTTATAAAAAATCGGAAATAGAATTTTGCGTACTTAAATATCGTTTCCCACCGTTACTTTTAACCGGCATGAACCTGATTCGTTACTTTCTTAAAAATAATTGCTGCTCAACCCTTCATTTCCAGCAAAGTCTTTTCATAACCAATTGCTAGCATTCTAGCTTTCCACTGTAAATATTCGGCTTCAGATGCAAGTACTCCTTTGAATCGTAGCATTAAGCGATTTATTGATTCATGTGACGAGGCGATGGCTAACGCAGCATCGGTATAGCCAATTCTCACTATTTCATTGTGCCAAAAAGTTACGCTTGCATCATCAACACCATGTCCAAGATAATGGTCATATAGCCAGATGATAGATTCGCGAGATCCCGAAATTGCAGCTCTAACAGCTTCATAACTTGAAACTTTCATTTGGTCAGCCCAAAAAGTTAAAGCTGTTGCCTCAGCTGTCCTATGTAGATAGGTCGTGTAAAGATACCCGATTGATTCAGGAGAACAAGCGATTGCAAATTTAGCGTTATCATACCCGACCCTCAGTATCTCATCTCGCCAATAAGTGAAACTTTTGTCGTCTGTCCCGTGCCCAAGATGTTGAAAATAGAGTCGATTGACGGATTCAACAGATCCTGCGATTCCGTTTCGGACCGCCGCAAATCCACTTATTTTTACCTGATCTTGCCAAATTTTTTGCTCGTTAGCAGATGCCTCTCTCCCTAGATATGTCCTATACATCTCAGCAATACTGACTTCACGTGTAGAGGCCTGAATATTTTCATCTTTTGGCGTATTCTTAATTGCTCGCCCAGCAGAAAAATTATAGGTTGAAAAAGAAAATTTTCCATCGAGTCCGGCGGTGTCTTGACTATCAATTGCAACTTGAGAACCTGAGCAGGCTCCGTCAAACGTCATTCCAAGGTGTATGGGTGGAAACTCGCTGCCCAAGACCTGAGTGCCGTAACTAAAAGTTGAATTCGAATTTAAAATAGAAAAGTCATAGACCAAGTCCACTTGTCCGCCGCAGTCAGCATAGTCATTTGAACGATCATTTAAACGGCAATAGTGCCCAACCTTGTTCTCTGCGTAAACTCGGCAAACCGTAGCGTTGCGTGGCGGCGGAAGCAATTGCTTAATTCCAAAAACGTGGTCTATTCCAGAAACGCAGTAATCACCGGCTAATTCGTTAGCGCCGTGGAGACCTGAGTAATACACTCCCATAACTTTTCCAACGGCCTCATCAAAACCTCCCGTTCTAGCTTTCTCAAGTTGGATAGTCGCAATGACAGAGCCACAGGCTTGAAATTTACTTAAGCCAAGCAAGTTTCCGCGAGAATTTGAAACAAGGCAACTTTGACCGAGTCCGTTAGAATAGAAAAACATTCCGCTTCTAATTTTCATACTCCTGCCGCCGTAAATGCCGAAACCCTCAGAATCCACTGAAAAGTAACAACCTTCCGGTAACTTACCAGCTGCCGCTCGCGTACCAAATTCGAGATCCTGTGCGACGATATTTGCTTGCGACGTTTGATTTGAGCCATCTTTGGTTAAACCATTCCGAGCATCTTTCGCTGCCTTCTTGGCGCAAGAGTTCAAAGATATTGATATATATATAAGCAATAAAACACTCGAAAACCTCATAATTACTCCTTAAGCAGCGGAAATGCTGCAGTATCTACATTCTATCGGCAAAGCGTCTCAAAAACTTAAGAGTAGGATGACTAAACACAGCCACTCCTTACCAGGGCCAACCCACTTAAACTCGTGATGTATCAAGGCTTACAGAGCGCATGACCTCTTCAAGGTAGTCGACGTTTAGTGATCTCTTACAACTTCAAGTGCGCTTTTTTGATTCTTTTTTAATCCTAGAATGTAATCGTCACCTTGTATGACACAGAGGGAACGTTGACTTTACCAGCCATCAGACTAAAATAAAAGTAACCTGACATGAAAGAAAAGAATGCAAAAAGTTATCGGACTCGATATTGGCAGTTACTCCATCAAAGCGGTGGAGATTACTAATACTTTTAAAAGTTATGAAATTACCAATTTTTACGAAAATGTTATCCCTAATATCGAAGAAGTTGACACTGAAATCCTTATACCAGCTTGCCTCGAGCAATTATTTAAAGAAAATAATCTCAAGGCGGACCGCATTATCACCGCGATGCCGGGTCAGTACGTTTCATCGCGTATTATTCCCCTAGGATTTTCAGATCCACGTAAAATTGAAGCAACAATTCTTTCGGAAGTAGAAGATAGCGTTCCATTCAATATGGAAGATATGGTTTTTGACCACCAAGTTCTTGGTCAGTATGGCGATAAAACCATGACCATGATTGTTATGACCAAAAAAATCTTTCTAAAAAGCTTTTTGGAACATCTCCAACGTGTTCATATCGACCCAAAACTAGTCGATATTGACAGCCTATCCTTCTACAATTTAAGCCCTTATATTGCAGCAGAACCTGGCGAATGTATCGCTATGGTCGATATGGGACACGAAAAAACTTCCGTCTGCCTGGTGCAAGATGGTGTGCTACGAATGTTTCGTTCGATTAATCTTGGCGGTAGATATATCTCGGAATTTTTAGCTCGCGACTTGGAAATTACCTTTTCCGAAGCTCAACGTACAAAGCATGCTGTTTCGCAAGTATTGTGTGATGACGAAACCTCAAACTCGGCATCTGCCGACGACAAACTTGTGGCCGAGCGGATGACTTTAGCTGTCAATGGAATTGTAAAAGAACTCGGTAGAACAATTTACGCATACCGAATGTGGGATAAAAATTCAAAAATTAGCCGCATTTTTCTTTCGGGCGGCACCTCAAAAATTAAAAATATCGATAAATATCTTTTTGACCAACTTGAAATACCTACAGTTTTAAATCGCTTGGATCAAACTAATTTAAAAATCGCTCCCGAACTAGACTCCAATATGGCGTCCATGGTGCAAGGAATTGCCATTGGAATGCGTGCGGTTTTAACGGTGAAAAAAAACTCGCAAATTAACTTACGCAAAGGAGAATTTGCGTACGTTCAGAATTACGAACAGATCCTGCGCTGGGGTGGGCTTATTACTCGGCTCGTGACGGTAACAATGCTCGTGCTCATTTTAAGTTACACCGTGAAGAGAATTTTTTACGCTGGCCAAATTGCCGACCTTGAAAAACAATTTGTAAAAGAATATTCGGCTATTATTCCAGTCGCGAAGAAAAAATCTAACACTAACGTTAATTTTTTGAAATTTCGTACCGAAGTAAACGCTCAGCTGCAAAAAGATATCGAAATAAGAAGGCAGGCAGTTGAAGAATTTATCGAACAAAATAGCAGTAGCCAAGCACTTGGGGCCCTTTACAGCATATCGGAATCGATCTCAAAATCGGTTAAAATTGATGTCACAGAATATAATTTTGTTCAAACATCTTCGGGTCATGAAGGCAAGATTGTCATCAAAGGTGAAACCGATGCTTACGCCCAATTTAGTTCCATTCTAGAAGCTTTAAAGAAATCAAAGGGCTTTAGCGATGTCGTGGAGAAACGCGTCGGTGGCAAGCCTGGAACAGACAACAAAGTCATTGAGTTTGAGTTGAATATGAACGCTAAAAAACTGAGTCAAAAATAAATTTATGACCACCTTGCAAAATATTTCGGAGCAAGTTAAAAGTTACGGCAATCAGGCGATTGGCTCCGTCAGACGTCGAATTTTGGGTGCTAACAACGAACGTCTTGATCTTCTGGTAGATACTTTTTTTAAGCTCGCTCCCCAACAAAGAAATTTAACCCTTGCCGGTGGTGGGTTTCTGATTGCGCTGTTTTTCTTCGGTGGCTTGGCGCTTTATTTTTCGCAAATTAAATCTCTCGGCGTCGATTTAAATAAACGTTTTGATGCACTTGATGAACTTAGAAGCTTTAAGTTGGACTACCAGACCGAACAGCGTCGATTTGATAAACTTTCTGAAGTCATCGAATCCAAAGTTTCAAAACTTCGGATCAAGCCTTTTTTTGAACAAGTCGGTATCTCTCAAGGGGTGGTAGTTGTCATCATCAACGAACTGAAATCACCTTTACCAGCTGAGAACCCTTTGTCTCAAAAATTCCAGGAAGTTAAAGTTGATTTGCGCCTGAATAAAATTTCCTTGCCTAAACTTATGAGTTTTTTGATTGAAATTGAAAAATCGGGAAATTACCTACGCGTAAAAGATTTGCAAATAAAAGCTCTTTTTGGCGACAAACTTTACTTCGATGCGCAGGTTAAAGTTGGCGGTGTCGTGCTGAGTAATTAAGTTTTTACAAAGGAATTTTCTGCAGTGATAAAAATCCCCCGCCCCGTTCAAATTACTTTGATTAGCAGCCTTTTGTTTGTTTTTTTCTTTTACCTATCATTTCCTTATGTTGTCCTTAAAGAACTCGTATCAAGTGAAATTTTAAATCGCACTGGCTTTTCTGTTCGGATGGAAGATCTGTCACCGTCTTTTCCTTTGGGAATTAAAGCGACAAGCCTTAAGTTGACGCCACCAGGATCGTCAAAATCATTTGAAATCGCCAAAGCCTATGTGAACATAAGCATTTTGTCTTTTTTAATAGGAAATCTTGGAATCGATATTGAACTCGACTCCATTCCAAAAGGTCAAATTGATTTAAGCATGCAATTTTCTTTGTTTAGTCTTATTTCTGGAAGTCAGCAGCTCCCTCACAAAATCAATATGGTAGCCCGTGATTTTAAAATTGACGATGTTAGTCACTTTGCACTTAACACCGTAGCCTCAGGTGAAGCCGTAAATCCGCTTATTCAGCCTGTTTTAAAAGGAATGGGGTTCAATGCGAAACTCGATGGCACCATAAAATTAAATCTTGATTACCAGTCACCGAGCCAGTCATCCGGGGTGGTTGACATTACTTTAAAAGACGCCTTGTTAAAACTAAGCGACCCATCGCTTGGGCTACCCGATCAAAAGTTCACTATCGCTAAAATAAAAATGAACGCCGAAAACGGCGTTCTGAAAATAGACGACTCTTCCAAATTTGTTGCCGAAGAAATCTCAGTGGAATTTAAAGGCAAGGTCAACTTAAAAAAGCCAATTTCTGGTAGCGAACTCGATCTAAATATTCCTTTAAAAATATCGGGCGGATTGCGCGAAAAATTTGGGTTTCTAGTCGATGCCGTCGCCGGTGGGGTTCCCCATAACGGGGAACTTAAAGTCATGTTAAAAGGCCCTCTTGCAACTTACTCCACGTCGTTTTAATTTTTTAAATGTCTTAAGCTCCCGCTTCCATAATTCTTTTTAAATATTTTTTGTAAATCGCCTCAAGGTTATTTTTTTCAAAATTTTGACACCAGGCGTGTAATTTTTTATACTTAAATCAGAAATCATATTTAGTCGTAACATTTTTTGTAACAAGCGAGAATTTGCGTGCATTCGAAGACTGATTCAGCCATCAAATCTTTTGAGATCTTTGTGCAGAGGGGTCTATTGGCCCTTGAAAAACTTGCTGCCAACGACGACGCTGCTATGGAATATTTAGCTCAGAGACAACACGCCTTTACTAATTTTAAATTTTTTGATTACTCGGCAGCAAGTCTTTATAGCCCCGAACAAAAAGATTATTTAAATAGCCTTTTTGCAGAAAATTATCGCATCCAAAAAGAACTCGAAACAAACTTAAAAAACCTTCGTGAAATATCTTTGAGTGAAATGTTAAAACTAAATCACTCAAGACGAAAACTCGCGATGTTTAAAGGCGCAAATATTGATGAAGCGCAGATTTTGCAAGAAGTAGGTTGAACGTGAATAACACTCAAGGGAGCTTAACAATGTCGACAATCACAAAACCCAAACTGGCCCTCGTCATCGGAAACATTCCAAATGTTGATGAAATCGATCAGTTTGAACTTCTCAAAGAAAATTACGACTTTAATGTTATTACCTCCTCAGCAATAGCCCGGTATTTAGCAACTACAAGTTTTTTCAATCAGCTTAAAGTCATTGCGCTTCCCGACTACGATGACAATCCAACTTATATGCCTGGCCTTGAAAAAGCTTTGTCGGGATACGACATGGTTATGGTAAAAGAACGCCTTGGACTCTATGCATTTCAAGCTGTAAAGGCGAAATGGAGACATCAGTTTAAGCTGGTTATGATGGTCGACAATGCAACCGCTTTTCCGGGACAAGATCTTCAGCAAATGCGTATCGTTCGCGAAGAAATAAACGCCTCGGCTGATATGTTCCTCGTACATAGCGAAAGCGTCAAAAACGCGCTTCGTTTGGAAGGAATAGAAAACCAGAGAATCCAAAAGTATCTACCATTTGTTGAGCAGAGAGTTGAAAGAAACTTCAAAAATCGCAACCGAGCTTTAGGCATTTTAGGTTTAAAAGAAGGTGATTTCATCGTAGCTCATCTGGGGCAGATCGAATGGGAAGAAAGTTTGTTCGATTTAGTCGATGCGGCAAAGCTTGCGATCCAAGAAGATGCCTCAATGGCCCGAAGACTTCGGCTTGTTTTTTGTGGAATTGGTTCTTTTACCTCTGAATTACGCGAGCGCTTAGATCATTACGGAATGTTAAGCCGCGCACTTTTTGTAAGCCCAAGTCGCGACGCACATCATACTATTCTTTTGGCTGCAGATTGTCTTTACCATGCGCCCGCGCCGCACCGCGACCGAGTCGATAACGACATCTATCGATTGGTTTCCACAATGGTAAATAAAGTTCCGGTCATCGCTTCCAGAACATCGATAATTGAAGAAACAATTGGCAAGCACCGTATTGATTTTTGCCCGAATTCCATTTCAAGTTTACGAGATGCTTTGCATAAAGCTGCGGATGCCAAAGCGCTAGTTGGAAATATCACCAACAAAAATTTCAGCGAAAGCAAAAAGCGATTTAACAAAGACCGGGTTACCTTAAATAATCTCGAAATTCTTACCGCGGTGCAGAATGCTCCGTTCAACCAAACTCAGCAAACAATTGATAACTCTGTATTGGAGATTGAAGCAAAAGTCGCCGCAAAGGATTATCTCGTGGCCGTGGATCGTATTGAAGAATTATTCTTGAGACAAGATATTCCTGTGCATCACCGCGGCAATCTTTATCGGCTTGTGGGCGATTGTTTTACCAAACTCGGAAACGCAACTGAAGGCAAAAACGCCTATGCTAAGGCGTTAGATTTAGATCCTTACCAGGCAAAAGCCCATATTGGAATTGGTGCTATTGCCCTATTGCAAGCGAATTATGATGCCGCAATTATAACCTTCCAAAAAGCCGTGCAGTTTTCACCCGATGATGAAATGGCAAGCTTGGGGTTAGGCCTTGCTTTTGAAGGTCTTGGAGAAAATAAAGAAGCACTTAAATGGGTGACAAAATCTCTGCATTTAAAGCCGGTAAATTCCGTGGCACTTTATTCTTTGGTAAAACTTTCGCAAGTTGTCGGAAATTTCGACACTGCAAAGACTGCTTTGGTTCGTTATATTGAACTTCAACCAGAAGACTTGGATATGCAGTATGTTTTGGCTGGAATTGAATTTAGAGCTGGAAATTCTGAGTTGGCGCAAAGGATTTGCGATCAGATCTTGGCAATCGATCCGGCTCACGAAAAATCAGCAGCACTGTTAAAAGATTTAACGGCCTCCGCAGGTCTTGTAACGGGTTCAAACAACGGGTAATTTTTTGGCAATGTCGATGCAACCCCTTAAAAGCATTATTCTGAACGGCAAGAATATTCCTGTGCCGATTCCTTTGCTCAACCTTTCGGAACTCGTGCAGTGGGTTGAAAAAACTTTTGTAAGCGAAGGAAGTTCGATTACGCGTTTTGTAATCGATGGCCAAAACATCGAAAAATTTAGTTTTCGCGCGATTGATAATAAAAATCGCATTGAAATAAAAATTGATTCGCCGTCTGATCTTGCAGTGCAAGCTCTGGATACCATAAGAAATTTCAGCGATGTTATTTTGCGTGGTATCAAACAATTAGCAGTTGATTTGTGGCAGCTGGAAGCAAGTATTAAAAAGCCAGCTGGAATAGTTAGCTTGAAAGAAGATTGCCAGTTTATTAGCGATTTAACTGATCATTCGCATTTACTGTTAAGCGACTTACAATTTGAATCGTCTTCTTATAGAGAGTTGACCAGACAATTTAAGGAAAGTAGCTCCCAGCTTTTTTTTGCGCTGAACCATTGCGACTGGAAAAGTAGCGCAAGAATTTTACTAAATCGCTTGGAGCCAATTTTAAAATCTCTGGTTGTTGAATGTGAAATTATTCAAGTGAAAGTTTTATCTTCGACTCATTCTCGGAAAATTCTATTTTCGGCTGCGAAGAGCGGCTGAGTTTTTTTAATTCTCGGGGGGCGCTTATTGCTCTAATTCAGGTAATTGCATAAATTTAACCTGCAGCGGCAAAAGTAACGGCTGAAATTTCTTCGGCAAGTGGAAAGAAGTCTGCCAGGCTTACCAACGTAGAGCCAGAAGTCGTTACATCATCTACTAAAAGAATACGACCGGTGAGCTGAGATGTTTTAAGCAGTTCTCGATGTTTTTTCCTTTGAGTTATTGTTTTTTTAGTTTGTTTTCGCAATGACCAGCCGAAACACAAAGGCGCCGGAAGAAGTTTGGCCTCAGTTCTCAAACTTAAACTTTCTGCCAAATTAAATGCCACATCGGAATTACCCTTAAAACGGCTGAATAAGCTCGAAGCCGCGGGTATAACGTAGTCAAATTCGCCTTTGTCAAATAACGCTTCCCGTAAAAATAATTTGACGATTAATTTATTTGCAAATAAATTTTTACTAACTTTGGCTAACAGCATTAAATCGCGGATTTTTGAACCATATGAAAAAACAGAAGTAATTTTAAGGATATCAGCTGCAGTCCCGCGGTATGTGATCTTTAAGTTTTTTTGACTTAAGAAAATCTCGTAACATATTTTGCAAAGACATAAATCTTCTGCAAGACTCTGATGACAATAAAAGCAATTTTGAAGTAACATGAGATTTCTCCTAATCAAATGAGTAGGATATTTTCCGTGCACAAGACAGAGACACCAAAAGACATTATTCTTATTTCGGCAGCCGAATTTGAGGCCGAAAATGTTCGAATTATTTTACAAAATAAAAATTGCAACATTCACTTATTCCAATGCGGGATTGGAGCTATTGATGCTGCTATGGAAACAGTCCGATTTGCTGAAGACGACCGACACAAAAAGCTTTTAGAATCGTGTGCACAGATTATTTTTTTGGGTACTGCCGGTATTTTTGGAATATTTTCCGAACCTGAAAATTTCGCAATCAGCCGCGTGAGCTGGCTTCCAATCGATGAACGATTTGGCCTTAGTTACCGAGTTAAAGGAACTTTGCCCGCATATGATTTGCTAAATGCATTCTACCTCCCAAAAGCATTTGTTATTTGCTCGCAGAATATTTCGTTAACCGCAGAGAATTCTCCAAATCAATCTTCCGAAATTTTCTTGGAAAATTTAGAGCTGTACAGTGTTGCCAAAGCCCTGTATCCGTATTTATCTAAGTTTTGGGCTGTTCTCACAACAACCAATGCGGTCGGTCCGAAGGCTCATGAGTCCTGGCAACAGAATTTTAAACTTGCTAGTGTAACCGCAGCGGAATGGTTTGAAAAAAGTTATTAAAAAGGGATTTCTGTGGAACCAAAAACAATTGTCGCAGTCAAAAAAATTTTATCGGTCGTACCATTTACTGTAGAAGAAATTTATTTTGAAAACAAATCTGCCACAGAACATCCCTATTACCGCTTGCAAAGTCCCGATTGGGTAAATGTTTTGCCGATATTAAACGACGGCCGCGCATTGTTAATCGAGCAGTACCGAGTCGGCTCGGACCGGGTAACTTTAGAAACCCCAGGTGGCGTTATTAATGTAGGTGAGAAAGATCCGACCATGGCTGCAGCTCGAGAACTCGAAGAAGAAACTGGGTTTACATCCATGCGGTTTTTACCCCTGGGAAGTTTCAATCCCAATCCAGCCATCATGACTAATCGTTGCCATTTTTTTGCAGCGTTGGGCTGCCAACTCAATCCCGATCGCAAAC
>JAYVPO010000176.1:0-14302 GCA_043757325.1 bacterium | reverse complement strand
CAAAAAGATCAGTTTTCTAAGTTAATAACCCTCACAAATCAACAAATTTCTATTTTAAAAGTGGTCTGTCCAGAAATTGATTTGTAGTGTGCGTTTTTAAGGAAAAGTCAGGTAAAGAATTTATGATGCAGGTTAAAAACCTCGATCCGGAGTTTCGCGACTGCATTTCTCAAAAAAAGGTAGAACCTTTTTATCGCGCAGTAAATCTCGACGCGCAGCGTCGTCCATCTTACGACAAAAATGTGCTTTTCGTCGGTGATGCAGCGAGTTTTAAAGATCAATGTTCGGCTAGCGGTATCATGCACGCACTGCGAGACGCTTTTCTGGCAAGCGATGCGCTTGGTGGCCAATCGTCAATATCATTTGGCATTTATGACCGGCTGCGCCGTCTTGATCATGATAAGTATTTTGATTTTGTCTGCACTCAAGCGCGGATGGATGCACCGACAGAGGAAAGTATGGATGCTTTTAGAAAAATGAATCAGTCGGAGTCACAGAAAAACAATTTTTTTGCTTTGCTAGGAGACGCCAATGAATTTGCCGCTTGCGCTTGATCACACAACATATGATTTTTTAAAACCCACTGGAAAAAATTTCGAATCCCGCATCGAGGATTTCTCGCGCTGGATTGAAGCGCGCCATCGAGATGGTGTCTACCAATACGGTCGACGTTTGAATGAAAAAGCTGGGCCATCAGCCTCGGTAGAAAACGTGATTTCAATGTTAAACGAAAAGACAATTAACTTTAGCTCGCAAGACTATCTTGGGCTGTCTTCTCATTCAGAAGTGATTGAGGCAGGAGTTCGCGCAATCCATGAGTTCGGTATTCATAGCGCTGGTTCTCCGATGATCTTAGGAAGAACCCATCTTAGCGAAAGACTTGAAAAAGAGCTGGGAAATTTTCTTAATAAAAAATATGTCCTGCTTTATCCCACCGGATGGGCAGCTGGGTTTGGCGGTGTGACTGGAATTGTTCGCAGATCCGACCACATTATTATGGACCGACTGTCTCACGCATCGCTGCAAATTGCTGCTCAAGCTTCTGGTGCAGAGATTCATCGATTTGAACACCTCTCGGGTTCTGCGCTTAAAGAGATGTTAGTAAACGTCCGGCACAACCATCCAAACAGCGGAATTTTTGTAATGACTGAAGGGATTTTCTCCATGGATTCTGACAGGCCTGATCTGCTTGAAATTTCAGATCTATGTCGCGAATACGAGGCCCTGATGTTTGTGGATGTGGCCCACGATTTGGGCGCAATTGGTCCAAACGGTCTAGGACAAATAGGTTTGCAGGGTGTTGGCGACCACGTCGATGTGATCATGGGAAGTTTCTCGAAATCATTTGCGGCTAACGGTGGATTTGTCGCAACTAATTCTGAAAAACTGTATGAATACTCACGTATGTTTGGCAATTCCTACATGTTTTCGAATGCTTTAGCACCAGTACAGACTGCCGTTGTTAGCAAATGTCTTTCGATCATTCAATCTTCAGAAGGCGAAAAGCGACGAAAAAAAGTAGCTCGTATATCAACGGTACTTCGAGAGACTTTTGCGCAATACGGAATTAAATGTTTCGGTGAGGTTTCGCCAATCATTCCTGTTCCCATAGGTTCTGAAGCAAAGTCTAGGCAGGTTTTTCGCGATGTGCAATCTCGAGGCGTTGCGGCGGCGGTAATCGAATTTCCTATTGTTCCGCGGGGATCTGCGAGGTTTAGGCTCCAAGCAATGGCGACGCATTCCGAAGAACAAGCTCGTCAGGCCGCAAAGATAATTTCAGAATCAATAGATGAGATCTCTATTTGAAAAATTCGCGCGACTAGTCAAGCGCGTGTCGTTACATTTTATCCAAAAAACATTTGATGAACAAAATGCGCTTTGCGCGTCGTCCCAAAATTTGCCCGGATTGTGTATCTAAGCGTCTTATACATCTTGAAGAAGCGACGAAACAACCGGGGACCGTGTGGTCGGTGTTTCTTCCAAAAACCGAAGTGGTCGGACTGAGAGGATTTGAACCTCCGACCTCACGCACCCCAAGCGTACGCGCTACCAAGCTGCGCTACAGTCCGACTAAGATCTCAAAGATAATATCATTATTCTTTTCTTGTACAGAAAATTTTTCGTTTTTAAAAATTACCGTATTATAAAACTTAAGGCAGATGTATTTCAATCGCTCAACCTATTGCATTCCAGTGAGACTGTTGACTCAGTTTTTTGTATATTTCGAAAGTTACAAATTTTTCGTACTTCATCGGTACATGCACCGCATTCTGTGCCGGCCTTACACGAGTCAACTATTACCTCAAGATCGCGATGGCTTTCCCATAAAGTTTTAAGTTTTAACTCACTAACATTGTGACAGATGCAGACCATCATTTAAATATTCCCCCAATATTTACTAATCTTAATGATAATGAGAATGGTTCTCAAAATCAAGAGAAATTACCAAGGCTCGGGGGTAATGCTGGTGTTTTTAAATTCAACTTTTGACGGGTCGGGATGGTAGAAATCCGCACCCTTTAGTAAATCAAAATAAAACTTTTCTGCGGCTTTTTTAGTAGAAAAATCCACATAGGACTCGCGAAATTCGCGTAATTCAGGAACCGTATAAAAAGCCTTTACGCGGTAACGTCCATTGTCTAAAAATTCAAAGTGCACGTAGTTAGCCGTATAGCCAAATCCAAGGCTATTGCTTACAATACAAAAAATAAACACCAGTGCTCGCATATTTACTTATCGGCATTGCCTGCCAAACTTATAATCCAACTTGTTCTCACATTAGAAAGCAGATAAAGTTTGCAGTGCTTTATCATTTTTAAGAAAGTAGAACATGACAGATCCAAACTCGACTTCGAGCTCCGCCGCACGTAATTCAACTGCCGGACAACCTCCCAATAACAAAAAAAGAAAACCAGAATTTTTTAGTTTTGAGAATTTGCGCTCTCTTGGCACATTGGCGCTATTTATATTTGCGTTTCGCTGGTCCGTCGCCGCTCCCTATAAAGTTCCAACTGCCTCGATGGAGCCTACAATTAAAGTCGGGGACCGTCTGATCGCTTGGAAACTTTCCTATGATCTAAAATTTCCTTTTACGGACTATGCACTTTTACAATGGGCTAAGCCTAAGCGTGGAGACATCATAGTCTTTAAATATCCCGGCAATCCAGATATAGATTATGTGAAGAGAATCGTTGCGATTGAAGGCGATCAGGTACAAATTATCGATGATGTCTTATACCTAAATGGTGAAGCGCAAACCCGCGTAGACCACAACCAAGATCGTACCGTTTTGGACGATATCGAAGACTCCAAAAATTCGAAAATTTTATTTCGAGAGAATTTATCAGGGAAAGACCACTGGGTGATTCAAAATATTCCTTCCAAAAGAAATTACATGAGCAAAAATTGGCCGTCTGAATCTTCAGAAACTCACAAGATCCCTGCAGGAAGTGTTTTTTGTATGGGTGATAACCGCGATAATTCCAATGATAGCCGTGTTTGGGGCGAAGTGCCTTTAAGTTACGTGCGTGGCAAAGCGCTTTTTGTATTATGGAGTATGTACGACCGCGATGATTCCATGCTTCCGATAATGCGCTGGTACCGTTTTGGTCGCATGCTGGATTCGATGTAAGTCATGGAAATACCAGATAAAAATCCTACAGAAATTCTCTTTGCCAAAGAATACTGGACCGGTGATTCGCGTGACGGCAAACAAGTGAATTCAGACGGCTATCATTACTATAGAATGCAGCATGATGGCCTTATCCTTGAAGCGTTCGAGTACTACGAATCAGACGACGGCCTTGAATGCGTAAGTAAACTTCCCGAAATGTTAAAAGTAAACTGGTTTAATGATCTGGGCTTTGATGACTTTGAAGTTTTAGACAGCATTACGGAAAGCGATTTCAATCGAGTAAAAGAACTCAGCGGCCAACAGAAATGAATTCTCTGTCGTGGTTAACTCTAAACTACGAATCTTTTGGAACGTCCATTTTTTCAAGTATGACGCAGGCCGCACAGAAATATTCGGCGGTTAATTTAGCGCAAGGCTTTCCTAGTTTTGATGGACCAGATGAAATTAAACAAGCAGCGTGCGCCGGGTTATTGGGGAAAAATAATCAGTATGCACCATCGGCTGGAAATTTAGAGCTTCGTCAAAAAATTGCCGCCAGGCAACTGAAGAAACTTAAATTAAATTATAACGCAGATGATGAAGTCACAGTTTTTTCGGGAGCGACGGAAGCCCTTTTTTGTAGTTTTCAGGCTTTTTTTAAGCCAGAAGATGAGATCCTTGTCTTTGAACCTTTTTTTGATTGCTACCCGGCCGGAATTTTTTCGGTAAAGGCCCGAATGATTTCGGTAGAGTTAAAATCTCCAGATTGGAGCATTGATTGGGAAAATTTAGAAAAAACAATTTCTAAAAAAACTCGCGGTTTACTGATCAATACGCCCCACAATCCAACAGGCAAGGTATTTTCATCTGAAGAATTAATGAAGTTTGCAGAATTGGCAAAAAAGCACGATCTATTGATACTTTCTGATGAAGTTTACGATGAGCTGTATTTTGACAACAACCACCATCATTCGATTGCCGAATTTGCCCAAGAGCGAACGGTGGTCATTTCTTCTTTTGCAAAGACTTTTAGCTTTACAGGTTGGAAAGTTGGGTACGCTTTCGCACCTAAAATATTAACTAAAGGCCTACGTCTGGTGCATCAGTTTACGGTGTTTTGTTCGGCAACTCCTTTGCAAATGGGGTTGTTGAAAGCCTTTGACTTGCCAGAAAGTTATTTCGATCATTTGCGCAAAGAATACCTTCAACGAAGAGATTTTTTGTTTAAGTCTTTAATTGCTGTAGGTTTTACAGCAACAAAGCCCCAAGGCAGTTACTTTATAATGGCTGATATCAATCCCATCCGCGCAAAGTTTACAGAATTAAAAAACATGACCGACTTAGAATTTGCTCTTTGGCTCACTGAAAAAGGTGTAGCCTGTCTGCCCACCAGTACTTTTTATACAACCGCTGAAAAAAATCATTCGTATGTGCGCTTTGCGTTTTGCAAAGATCTAGAAACGCTTGCCGAAGCAGACCTGCGACTTAGAAAAATATTCAAGGTGTGAATTTTGGTAACACGACCCAATCTTTTACGGGTAGAAAATTTGCAGGTATTGGCTCGCTACGCCCCAAAATATCCATGCCTCCAATAACGGCAGTTAAAACAGCCTGAAAAGATTCCACATAATTCGAATTTAAAAATATTTCACAGGATCTCTCGTCCAAAATTTGTTTTTCAGCTAGTTTTTTAATGATTCGAGCGCGGACTTTCGCACCCTGTTCGAAATTTTTGTAGGCTTGAAAATCTTTTTTCTCCGCAAGATCCGCTGTAAAAAACACCGCCAAGGCATGGGGCACCGAAACCTCCTTAAATGTCTCTGGTGCAAAATCTGCAGAGAACATTTTAATAATCGTACGCGCTCTATGTGTGAGCGTCGCCACCGATGGCGAGAATGTCGATTCTGGGATTAAGTTTTTACCGATGACCACATCCCAGACCCGAGACGACTGCGGATTTAAGGGGCGAAGATGCTTTGCACCTTGACGTTTGTCTTGAATGACCTTAGACAGTAAAGTCGCGACGCCCACGTCATCACATCCGATCACCCCTGGGCAATAAGGCCGTACACATTCCAAACAGGGCGAAAGGTATAACGGACAGTCAAAATACACACCGGCAAGGTCTTTTTCAAAGTCGAGAATATGTTTTATGCGCTCTTCAGAAAAGACACTGCCAAAAGAGCCAATTTTTTCATATAATTTTAAGGACGTGAATTTTTCGTCTTGAATGGTAAAAATCGCCACGGCGGTTTTCTTAGAATTGGAACCCGAAATGTGAAGCCCAGCTACTTTTTTCATATATTTTTAATGATACCTTTTATTTTCCTGATAAAGGCAAATTTTTTAGAAGCTGCGACCGTAGAAAAAAATTATGCTAAAACAGCATCGCAAGAATTTGTTGCGCAAAATTATGACGAGGCCATAAAGGCGTACAAAAAACATCTGCGTACCCATCCCAAAGACTTTACGGCTTGGAATCAGCTGGCAGCAGCAAACTTTCACACTGGCTTGCCGCGCAAGGCACTAAATATTTTTTTAAAAGTCGCAAAATTTACTGCGGAAAGATCCTATAACTCTTTTTATCAGGGTCTGTGCTATTCGGAGCTTGATATGCCAGACGAAGCGCTTAGAGCTTTTCAATTTACTTCACAATTTAATGATGATTATGGGTCACGTGCGGTCTTCGAATTGGCGGTGATTTTTTACAATAAGCAAGATGCTATTCATGCAAGGGGATACCTTGCAAGTTATTTGCAACGTTTTCCACATGGCAACTACCGGTCTCGGGCCACGGAATTACTGGGTCAATTAAATAAAGGTATTTTTACTGAAAACGTGCAAGGCGTCGAACGACCAGATCAAGAAAAAGCGGTTTACCGATACAGTCCGCTATCGTTATTTAATTACCCACACTACTGGTATATCAAATCGAGTATTAATGTGAATATGGTCGACGGCTTTCAACCTGCAGGTCAGCCGCGCGGTGCATTGGAAGAACGTTCTGTTACTGAATACGGTGTGCACACGGATGGCGGAATTGGCATTGGACCGATCCACGAAAATAAATTTTCAGCCTGGGGTGGATACAATTACAGGCAGTATTGGATTATCGATCAGGAAATTCTAGATTACTGGCTGAAAAATTTAGGCGACAGTAGCGCCTTTCCGCTAAAGACAAATTTTATGGAAAGAAGCCATCAATTCTATGCCGATGTTAGGCGTGAATTATTTAAAAGCTTCTACCTCGGATTATTTGGGCGGATGGAATACAAACGTTCCGGTTCGAAATATTTTACGTCGGCTGAAGAAGAGGATTTAAAGCAATCATTTGATGTTTCGAGCACGAGTGTTGTCATACCTTGGATTGGGTATTCTTGGACGGAAAATATTCGCACATTAGGTTATATATATATGCGCAAAGAACTTATTACTAATGCGCCAGAATTTTCGAATAAATCTTATAGTCTAAAATCCGAATCCGGAAGTCCGACGGTAAGTTTGGGTTTGACCCATGCTATGGAATTTCCTCACATTGGCTTGGAATCTACGGTTGATTTATTTAATTATGAATTTATTTACAACGATTATTGGCTCGATTACACGCGAACCGGCGGTGTAGTAACATTAACGTATTCGCCTATTTCGCGATTGGCTATAGCTGGAACCTTAGGTCTATATACCGACACCTACAAACTTCCGCGCGTCAGAATGCGCTCTTGCGGCGATGAGGTGGTTGCAAGTGACTCAGGCAAAATTTCCAATGATGCCACTATCGAAAGCTGCGCCAGAAAAGACACCGGGCTACTTTATGCTATCAAGCCCACGTGGTATTTTACACAGAATCTTGCCGTATCCGTTGCTTACACAGCGGTATCTAATACATCAACCAAAGAATACACCGAAAAGCGCGACCTCTTTGTTGCTGATATCATGTGGGCGTTTCCGAGTGTCAAACGGGTTACAAGGTTTATCGACCGATTTGCAGATTTTGCTTTTACAAAAGACAACACTCAATAATTTTCGCAAAGGAATGAGTAATGAATACCAATGAAGAACCGAGCTCGACAAAAAATTTACTAGAACATTTAAAAACCACGATCCTCGAAATGGTGGCTGCGAAAGAGCCAGCATATCTTGCAGGATCAGCATCTGATATTACTTTTCAGGCGATTATTTCGGGAATGCAAGACGACAAAATTGTTATTAACAATCCCATTCGTCCTAGTCTCATTAAACTTTTTTCGGAGTCCAAAAATTTTTTTTTGCAGTGTCGTATGATAAGATTACAATCTAGCAGTCTCGAGCCTGCCGGAACACACATGCTTTTTAAAGTCGAAGATAATTCTTTTATTGCGGAAACAAGACTAGAGGAACGTTTGATTTTTGCGTCGGAAGAAAATGTCACCTGCGAGATTTTAAACCCATATGATGGGCAGACAATTTTGCAAAAGAAAGTCCTAGATATATCGCCTTCCGGCTTGTCCATTCGCTGCAAAAGACCAAGTCAGCTATTCCAGCAAGGAACACAATTCGGAAACTTAAAGATTTTAATTGATGGTAAAATATATACCGAGTCCAGCGGTACTATAGTCTATTGCCGTCAGCTTATGGATTTAAAGAATAATTTAAATGTTCAAGTTGGAATTAAATTAGACGCCTTGGAAGAGAAATCCGCATGAGCCGAGTACCGATTAAATACGACATAAAACTTGATAAATGGCAGCGTATTTTTGTAAACAGATCGCTCAATATGCGAGACATTAAATCTGTCGGTTTTGATATGGACCATACGCTTTTAGTTTATGAAAGAGCAAAGTTTGAAAGTTTGGCGTTTCAAGAGACCTTAACAAAACTCGTAAAGTTGGGTTATCCGGAAGAGCTTTTAACCCTAGAATTTAGGCCTGATTTGATTTTGCGTGGCCTTCTAGTTGATATGGAAAGAGGAAATGTTTTAAAAGTTGACGCGCATAAATATGTCAAAAAAGTTATGCATGGATTTGAAGTTTTGGACAAAGAAACAAGACACGCTCTGTACAATAGAGAGAGCTTCAAAGCCAATGAATTTTTAAGTGTCGATACATTTTTTGCACAAAGTGAGGTGCAAATTTTTGTGGAGATGGTGGCCTTTTTTGAAAAAAATCCCGGCAAAAGTTTTAAATCCTACCGTGATATTTATAAAGATATTCGCTACAATATCGATCTAAGTCATGCCGATGGAAGCATTAAAAACCACGTTTTACGAGAGCCAGAACGGTTTATAAAAAAAGATAAATTTTTAAAGGCGGCCTTAATTCGACTTATTGACGGCGGCAAGCATTTATTTCTTCTGACCAATTCCCAGTGGGATTACACTAATTCTATGATGAGCTATATTTTAGATGACGAAGATGATGAGTTTTCGTCGTGGCGGGATTATTTTGATCTGGTGATTGTAGGCGCGGGAAAGCCGGGATTTTTTTCTACATCACAGCCTTTTTATGAAGTTATGCCCGAGTCGGGTTTATTAAAACCTCATTCTGGAGGGCTATTGAAGAATCATGTCTACCAAGCGGGTAATGCAGGACTTTTTCGTCGTATCATGGGCTACCGAGGTGATGAAATTTTATATGTTGGTGACCATATTTTTGGCGATATTATGCAGTCCAAAGGCCAACTTAATTGGCGAACGCTTTTGGTGATTGAAGAACTCGATCACGAATTAAAACGATTATCTGAAGAACGCAGCGCGCTGGATTCCATTCAAGAAAAAATGCTGGAACGCGAAGTGATGGACGAAGAAATACAGATTATTCGGTCCAAAATGGCATCTTTAAATCGGCATATTAAATTAAATGAAAAAAATCAAACTCCGCAAAAAATTTCGGTTTTAGAGAAAGATCGTGATAAAGCTTTGGATAAATTAAAAATTAAAGAACAAGAAATCAAAGTTTTAGAACGTGATATAAAAGAAAAAATTAAATCTCACGAAGATCGTATGCACACCATTTGGGGGCAGACAATGAAAGTCGGACTTGAGCGCAGCCGGTTTGCGGATCAGGTGGAATCTTTCGCTTGTATGTACACCAGTCGAGCCTCAAACTTGAGGTTTTATAGTCCGGATAAACAATTTAAGTCGTTTCATAATATACTACCCCATGATGTCTAATTGATACCACTACGTCAAATAGGTTGGGTGCAATGGTGCTGCGCGGCTTAAGTTTGCTGGGATTACAGCGTCAACGTCTCTTGTAGCTTTTTACCTTTGATTTTTCGTCGACTTAATCTTTGCGCCTGATCGTGGTCCTACCCAGAAGCCATTGCCTTGAACGATTTCCCTAAACTACGAAAAACATGAGGTGTACCAAAAATCAAATTCGGCCTATATTCTTGGCTTTATCGAGAAGAAAACACATATCTAAATTGAAAAGCTACTGGTTTCTACAATCTCGATGTTACCGAAAATTGATACGGAAAGGTGTACGACAAACGCCTCTAGGCGACGATCACTCACGCAAAAAATTTAAGCCAACGAAAAGCCAAATGCCAAAGGCTAGTAGAGACATTGACGCGGTAATCTCAAAAAACTTAACCCGCGCAGAAAAATCACTCCCGAGATTAGCGGTTCACGTTCATTTCGTTAAATAATTTCAACACCTGTCCGTCGTTGATATGCTTCAAATCTTTCACCGAAAAACCTAACTCGAAATTTATATTCATAACCATATCTTCAACAGTTCTAAAGCCAGCTTTGGCTTGATCTAATTCTTCTTTGGCACGATAAAAATCCGCCTCTACCATTTCTTTGCACAGATCTTCCACGCCAACTTTTGCCACCCAACCCAAGATTTTTTTTGCCTTTGAAGAGTCTCCAATAAGTAAATCCACTTCAGTAGGCCTAAAATAAGCAGGATCGATTTGAATTAACGTTTTACCAGTTTTTTTGCATTTGCCTACTTCTTTTTCATCTTTACCTGAAAATTCTAACGTTGTGCCTAGGTGATTAAAAGACATCTTTAAAAAATCACGCACTGTCGTCGTGCGTCCTGTTGCAAGCACGTAGTCGTCTCCCGCAGGTTGTTGCACCATAAGCCACATGCCTTCAATATATTCGCGGGCATGACCCCAGTCGCGACTCGCGTTAAGATTTCCAACATACATGCATTCCTCTAGACCTAAAGTAATTCTCGCTGCTGCCCGAGTTATTTTTCGGGTTACAAAAGTTTCTCCCCGCAACGGACTTTCGTGATTAAATAAAATTCCATTAGAAGCGTGAATTCCGTAAGCTTCGCGGTAATTTTTTGTGATCCAATAACCATAAAGTTTGGCCGCCGCATAAGGCGATCGCGGGTAAAAAGGTGTTTTCTCAGTCTGAGGAATTTCTTGTACCTGACCGTAAAGTTCACTTGTTGAAGCCTGGTAAAATCGTGTGGATTTTTCTAAACCTAAAATTCTTAAAGCTTCCAGAATTCTGAGAGTTCCTATTCCGTCAGCATTGGCCGTGTATTCAGGAGTCTCAAAACTAACCTGAACGTGACTTTGAGCAGCTAGGTTGTATATTTCATCGGGCCGTGTTTCTTGGATGATGCGGATTAAGTTTGACGTGTCGGTTAGATCGCCATAGTGCAGAAAAAACCGCGCACTATTCTTGTGCGGATCCATGTAAAGATGATCGATTCGCACCGTGTTAAATGAGCTCGATCGACGTTTAATTCCATGAACGGTGTAATTTTTATTCAGCAAAAAATGCGCTAAGTAGGCTCCGTCTTGCCCCGTGACACCTGTAATTAATGCTACTTTATTTTTATTCATTGATTTCTACCCATTTGTAGTCACCTTTTCTGCGAGGAATTTTTCGGAAACATTGTTACTAAACCGCAAAATAGCATAAAAAGTAAAAATTAAAAAAATTATCGGATACATTTCGAAAATCGAATTTGAGAAAGAAAGTATAAGCGTAAAAACCCCCAACGCCAAGCCCCTAGTCCCGGTATTTTTGGATAAAATAAGAAAACCTGCTACGTAACATGTCACGCCTAAAAGTCCTACCTGTGATGTGAGACTAATCAGCGAGCTTTCTGGAATATTTAAATAAAATTGGTCGATATCGAATTGTCCAGGCAATTGATATGCAGATACCGCGGCGAAATTGGTTCTAACTCCAAGTCCGTAGCCTAAAATTAGATCTTTTATTTGAAGGCGTTCAATCATTTCGAAAATCATGCGCCAGCGCGGATCTTTAAAAATCGGAGGAATTCCAGACCGACCTGCAAGCGAGCCAACTTTCGTTAAAAACACCAAACCCACGCAGGCCGTTACAGCACCTAAGGCAAGCAAGAATTTTGGGTTTTTTTTCTGGCGAATAAAATAAAAAACCGCGGTACTCACAACCCCAAGCATTGCGGCGCGAGAACCGGCCATAAGAACACCACAAAAACAGCCGGACAACACCAAAAATGTTTGTAATTTGGAAAGAATTTTATCTTCTAAAAATAAAAAATAAAAAATCATCAGTGCAAAATAAGCTCCAATGGTATTGGGATTGTTAAAACTACCGATGACTCGAGATCCGAAAATGGTCTGACCTTCAATGGAGTCCATTATCTGGGTTTGGAGAGTACAGATTAAAATTTCAATCGCAAAAACTAAAACCAAAGCTTTTGTTAATTTCTTCAGCGCTTTTGGGTCGCTGTAAAACCAATTTTTCATCACTAGTGGAGTTCCAAAATAAACCAAGCTTTTTAAGCCGGCTAACAAAACATATTCATTGAAGTGCGCCAGCGCAAAAATTCCGGCCCAGGTCAGAGGTAGCAAAAGGCAATAAATATATCCAATATTATCATCGTAAAGGCGTTCCTTGGTGGCTTTTATGGCTAGCAAAAAATAAAGTAACAGCATTATTAAATCGCGAGCTGCAAGTAAAAATGGACTTGAGTGAAAGGCTGCTCCGCGCAGCACGGGTTCATGAATAAAGCTTGAAACAACACTCTGGAACCCGGAGACAGGTATAAATAAAACGAATAAAAGAATCAAACTAGACATTAGCCTATTCATGACTTACCTTGATTTAGCTTCTAATAATAAGTTATCATGTTGGTTTAAACTACTAGTATATAAAATGAAAAAACTTTCTGTTCTTGCGACGAATGTCACGGGCCTTGGGGCAAATTACCTGTTTGTTCAATTGAAAAATTACTGGCTTTCAAACCAAAACCGCTGCAGGAATATCAAAAAGGATGAACTTTTTTTCGCCGAATCCCGTGTGCAAAGCCGATGGCAGCCTGTGCGGCGTATTGCAGAGTTGTTTTTTGGTTGGTTAACGCTTCCGCGCAGTGAAAAATATCTCATTTTCGGCGATATCCCCTACTTTGGTTTAAGGAATCAAATCGTTTTTGTGCAGCAGGCCCATATTTTAAAACCTGCTTTTTCACCTTTTTCTGGAAAATCTATAAAATTTAAAGTTATGCGCGGTATTTTTGCCATTAATAAAAACTTCTGCAAAAGTTATATTGTGCAAACCGAGCATATGAAAATCGCGTTGGCTCACTCGTATAGTATTTTACCAGCCAAAATTTTCTTGATGCCTCATGGCACTTTGTCTACATTTCATTCAGTTGAAACTGCTGTCGCGCAAACCGAAGCTTCGACCAAAAAAAAGTTAATTCTTTTTTATCCTGCTGGATTTTATCGCCATAAAAATTTCGATATCATCGAAAAATTAGCCGAAGTCAAAAAACACTTTAGTATTGATTTTGAATTACGACTTACTTTATCGGACAGTGAATTCGATCAGCGGTTGAGATCTCTTCCGTTTTTAAAAAATCTTGGACGGCTATCCAGGGAGCTTACGATCGGACAATTTTTGGAAAGCGATGCATTATTTTTCCCGTCGACGCTAGAAAGTCTAGGCCTTCCATTGCTTGAAGCAATGAGTTACGGCAAAGATATCATATGTTCTGACTTGCCATACAGTAGAGAAATATGCGGCACTAAAGCGTTCTATTTTAATTCACAAGATGCAGCTGCTGTCATAAGTGCCATTCAAACGTTTTCGGATTATAAACAAAACCAAAATAACACCGATTGGACCCAAGAATTAAATCAAAGGCTTAACCTACCCGACACGTTCCAAAAGCTTTGCGAAATTATTGCGCATTAAAAACTTTAACATCTTGCCCTTGGGATAAATCGTGGGAAGGCACTTCGTCTAAATGGGCTTTCAATAAAAGTTCCGGTCCATTCACAACGTAATTATCTAATTCTTTCATAAGTTCGGCATGAGTAAGCCATCTATCGTTTTTGTCAGAAGTATAAGAAAATTGATTCGCTACGGCCTTTCCGCCTGCTAAGCGTTTAGGATCTCGATACCAGTTGTGAATAGCAGGTTGAATAGCATAATACCCGTCAAATTCTCTGGTATAAGGTGCCTCGTCTATCCCGATCATAGATTCATGAAGTTTTTCACCCGGGCGAATCCCAACAAGTTCGAGTTTGCATTCCGGTGCAATGGCAGCAGCCAGATCCATAATGCGCATACTTGGAATTTTTGGAATATAAATTTCTCCACCTTGGGTCGTTTCAAGTGCTGTGAAAACTAAATCTAATGCCTGATCGGGGGCGGACGTGACCTCCTTGCCGTTGAACTTCAAAACGATGTCGCCCGGCTGCAGCTGGACGCGTTGCGCGCGGCCGGTGGGATTGACCGTGTCG
>JAYVPO010000175.1:0-3844 GCA_043757325.1 bacterium | reverse complement strand
GACGATAATGAAATAAAAAACCACAGGCGTATCCAAAGATACGTCGCGGATTATTTATTTCGTTAGCTATCAAATATTTCATAAATATGACCTCCAGTAGTCAAAGTTATTTATTTACAGGCCCTAAGTTTCTTCGTCTTTGGCGTAGGTTTCCACCGGCAGAGTTTGGATTTAGTTTGCGGGCTTGAATAATTTCATCCACGTTTTTTTTAAGATCTGGAAATTGCAAAATAGTCTGGTTAAAACTTTCCCGTGATAATTTAAAAATACTACAGTAGCTTTCTGCAATAACGTCGGCTGTCCGCGGGGTATCTTGGATTAAAGCCACTTCACCAAAACACTGACCATGTTCTAGCGTGGCCACTTTTTGTTGGTCGATAAAAACATTTACAGTGCCGTGGCCAATTAAAAACATTTCGTGTCCCATGTCGCCATTTTGGATGATTTTTTGGCCCGGCTCGAAAAACTCCTGAGTTAATTTCTGGGCGATGTTTTTTAAACAATCAACTGTACATAGTTTAAAAATTGTAATTTTTGAAATAGGTTTTATATTCATATAAATCTCGAACTCAGCCCTTAAAGGTGCCGGAAGTTCTTGTAAAACAGCCTCTTCATCTGCAAATATTTTCTGCGAGTATAAATGGTGACAAAATCCCACCGCTTGATTTTGAATAACTTTTGGAATTTCATAGTGTTTAAATAACTCGGCAAGACTTCGCAGCTTGTCGTTTTTAAGTTCGGTTCTTTTATCGGATGCGGCCATCATGCGTGCAAACGAGGCGATAAGAATTCCAAATGATGTGGCTCCAAGTATCATCACAAAAATTGTAAAAATGCGACCACCGGTTGTGGTCGGCGTGATATCACCATATCCAATCGTTGTAAGTGTGGATATAAGCCAATAAAGAGCTTTCACATAAGAAGTAACGTAATCTTCTCCGGCATTCGGATAAATAAGAATCCAAGTACAACTTAACGTGTGCAAAACCGTAAGCACACAAACTATAGCCAAAAATATTTTTAAAGATTTCGGCAAAAAGTGAAAACCAAGTTCTGTTTTAATTTTAAAATAACATGCTGGCAAAATTGCAAGATGCAAAAAAATCAGCCCAAAATTGCCCTCGGAAACATACAGAAATACTGCCCAAGGAAATCCACCAACCGCCTGAAGGGTTTTGGAGTAATGGCTTTTCTTTTCTGTCGGCCGAAAGTGCACCAGAAAAATAATTAAGCTAAAACTACAAAGTAGAAACTTCTCTGCAACAGAGATTTCACGAGGCAAAGTGAAAAGTAACAAAGCGTAGAAATAACATAGCGTTAACGCAAGCCAGCTCAATAGCTCCGAACTTGATACGTAGCCGCCAAATATTTTTGCGCGAAGGAATGCGGGAGGACTCATTGGGTAGTTATCGGCTGAAGGTCGTTTTTTCTATATGCTGGGCTCATATTTCGGATTGATATGTATTCTCAATTTCATTAGGATCAGGGTTGAAAGCGCAAATATAAAAGTTTTAAATAGGTTATTAATATGACCCTAGATTGTCTTCCTCTTGGTCAACTTGCTAAAATCACCGGCTTAATCGAAGTTAGTAAGAACGATTCCGCCATCGTGAGTCGCCTTCAGGAAATTGGTTTTACCCAAAATACCGTTGTGATTATCGAAAATCACGCCCCATTTAGTCGAGACCCTATCACTGTCCGTGCGCGCGGTTCCCTTTTTGCGTTACGCAGATCGGAAGCGGCTTTGATCCATGTTGAGGCGGAATGTGCATGAATGAGCTTGTTGTTGCGTTAGCCGGAAATCCCAACGCAGGTAAAAGTTGTCTTTTTAATGCTCTCACCGGTATGACTCAAAAAGTCGCTAATTATCCGGGTGTCACCGTAGAAAAAAAAATGGGATATTCTGTCACTCCTGCTGGGACAAAAGTTAGTTTTCTTGATTTGCCCGGAACGTATTCTCTGAAGCCTTTAACGCTAGACGAAAAAGTCGCAGTGGATATTTTAAACGGCGAAAACAATCATACTCAGCCAGATTTGGTTATTGCCGTTTCTGACGCTACAAATTTAGAACGCACGTTAGGATTTGTTTTAGAACTTCAGGCCAGCGGACGCCCGGTTATTATGGCGATGAATATGATGGACTTGGCGACCAAGCGCGGGCTGAAATTTGATTTGAAAAAACTCGAACTGAGTCTTGGGTGTCCCGTAGTGGGTACCGTTGCTACCCATAAAAAAGGTGTTCGTGATCTGGTGCTATCAATCGATAGATTTATGCCATCGATTGTCAAAAAAAAGCGCCTTATGGAAAATCAGCCAGGATTTGCCCGCGAGGAATTCGCTAGTCGGTTTGACCAAGTCGAAGCCATTTTAAAAAACTGTATTCTTATTCCCACTCGGGTCGATGAAATATCTCGCCGCATCGATCGGGTAGTTTTGCACCCGCTTTGGGGAACAGTTATCTTAGGCGTGGTGCTTTTGGGCATGTTTCAGTCGATTTTTACTTGGGCCAAACCAGCCCAGGAATTTTTGCAGCACGCGGTTGAGAGCATCGGAAAACTCGTACAAACCCAGCTTGCAGAAGGAGTGCTTCGAGATATTTTAACCGATGGAATTATTGCGGGAGTTGGAGCAGTGGTGGTTTTTCTACCGCAAATCCTGCTACTTTTTTTGTGGATTAATATTATCGAAGGATCCGGCTACATGGCGCGTGCGGCCGTAATTTTGGATCAGCTTATGCGCAGAATTGGCCTGCAGGGTAAAAGTTTCGTGCCACTTTTGTCGTCTTTCGCATGTGCCATTCCAGGAATTATGTCAACTCGAACCATCCGCAGTGAACGCGATCGTTTGATTACAATTCTTATCGCGCCTCTTATGACTTGTTCGGCGCGTTTGCCGGTCTATACGCTTTTGATTGCGACATTCATTCCTAATTGGCCTATTTTGGGCCCAGTACGACTACAAGGACTAGTTATGCTGGGGCTTTTTGTGGTTGGAATTATTTCCGCATGTGTTGTGGCTTGGGTTCTGAAACATTTTGCCAAAAATTCCGAAGCCACGTCTTTTCTAATGGAGCTTCCAAGTTATAAATTACCTAATTTAAATTATATTGTGTCCTCGGTATTTTTGCGGGCAAAAGCTTTTTTGTACCGAGCTGGCACTTATATTCTAGCGATTTCCGTCGTGCTTTGGGTGCTCACAAATTTTCCCAAGCCGCAGGCCGGTGATACGCGGCCAGCCATTCAAAGCTCAATTGCGGCACGTTTAGGAAATGCTATTGAGCCCATTTTTCGGCCGATTGGTTTTGATTGGAGAATTACCACCGGGCTTATTCCAGGACTTGCTGCTAGAGAAGTTATGGTCGGGGCGTTGGGAACTGTGTTTGCGGTGGAAGCAACTAAAGAAGGCCAAGATAAATCGATCAGCGAGACCAATTTGTCTAAAAAAATCTCCGAAACCTGGTCGATTTCCACCGGCTTGGCTCTTTTGGCCTGGTATGTTTTTGCACCTCAGTGTCTGCCAACATTCGCCACCATAAGGCGTGAGGCAAATAGCAAAAAGTGGGCTTTTTTCGCGTTTTTTTACATGCTTGTGCTGGCTTATGTGGCCGCATTTTTAGTTTTTCATGTAGCAAAAATTCTTTAGTTTCCGTGCACACACTCCGATGGGCTGTGGGTAAGATAACGGAGAATTTTTTGAACAAGACTTCGACACAATTTAAAGACGCATCGATATTGATTGTCGACGATCAAGATCCTATTCGCAAAGTGATGCGAAGAATTTGTCAGAGTTTGGGTGTCGAAAATATTGTTGAAACAGTGGACGTGGCAGATTCGATTAAAGTGCT
>JAYVPO010000174.1:0-3862 GCA_043757325.1 bacterium | reverse complement strand
GTCTAACGATGACGCCGTTCAAGAAATTCTTCGGCGTCAACAAGGATTGCAAAATCAAATTAGTGGCGTCATGAGCAACGGATTTATGTTTTACAGTGGCGGATATGATAGCAATGCAGACGGTGCCGGCGCCCAATTTAAAACCACATGCGGAATCATGATTGACGGTCAAAATGGATGTTTTCGAGATGGTGAAAGTAACAGTATTTCTGACAATGGAATGGGCCAGATCCCTCCAAGTGTCAATGCGCGTCTAAACGATCTTATTTTAGAGCAGTACAAAGTTATCCTAAGCTCGCTACAGTCTGGGGCTAACGACGCAGGAAGTTATGCCAAGATTGAAGTTCGAACCTCTGCGACAGTTTCTGGAATCATTGCACGCAAGCAGGTCAATAAAACTAACTGTCTCGCGGTGCAAGGAGTTGACAACAGTTCAGCAAAATCAGACTTTCAATTTTACGACTGTGGTGATTCTTATTATGGACGCGCCACTCGTAACGGTAATTTAGTCGCGTTGCGGGAGTTCTGGGGTATTGAAAAAAGCTGATGAACGGGCAAACTGTAAACTTCTTTTCTCCCTGCTAAAAATCACCTTGAAATAGCGCGTACCCCTATCATCGGGCCGCGCTGATCAAATTCAAAATAAATATTCTACTCCACACATTTTCAACCGTTGGAAAATGCAAGACTTTGTATCTAAAATTACGAATTGCTCAAGTTTCCAAGTTGTCGTACCGAAGCCCCCTCTGTAACTGATTTATCAGTGACGTTTAGATTTAGCACTAAATAAACCTAGAGGAATAAAAGCTATGAAAACCTTATTTGCAATCTTTTATCTGATTATCAGTGTGAATGCTTATGCACAGCGCGTGGACCTTATCGGTGGAAAAGAAGCAAGCCGCGCTGATTTTCCAGCTTCTGTATCCGCACAGTTTCCAGTTTCAGGGGGCTACGGCGCGTGTACTGC
This sequence comes from bacterium, assembly GCA_043757325.1. Classification (GTDB taxonomy): domain Bacteria; phylum Bdellovibrionota_B; class Oligoflexia; order Oligoflexales; family RGVZ01; genus JAYVPO01. Next base: position 2,895 of record JAYVPO010000174.1, on the reverse strand, counting down.
AACGATTGTCGGCCCGCAGGTGTTACTTATTGCCGCACATTGTATTTCCGATAATCCCAAAGGTTCTTTTACTCTCGGAGCAAACCGTTTTAATATTTCGTGTTCGGCAACCTCCAGATATCAAAAAGGGACTGATCACGATCTAGCACTTTGTAAAATCGACAAAGCAGTAACTGGAGTTACTTTTGAGACAGTGAATATCGATCAGAATTTAGTGAAGGTTGGAGATGTCGTGCAGCTAACCGGTTATGGATGTATTACTCCAAATCGAAACGGCTCGGGGTCTGGAGGCAATGACGGAATCTACCGTATTGGCGAGGCGACTGTTCAGACTTTACCAGACAGTAAATATTCTTTTGACTACGAAACGCTCGGTAAGTCCGCTTTGTGTCAAGGCGACTCAGGTGGCCCTGCTTTTAAATACCTTGATCAGAATAAAAAGTTCCGCGTTGTGATCTCAGCAAACTCGAAAGGAAATATCGTGGATACGAGTTACCTCGCCTCAACATCTACACCTGCAAGCCTTGAATTTTTTAAAACTTGGTCTGCTTCAAACGGCGTGAAAATATGTGGAGTCGACTCCAGTGCAACTGGATGCCGAAGCGTTGCCGATACAGTCCCGCAAGATCCTGTTAACCCAACTAATCCTATATGTGACAAAACAGTAACGTCCAACGCAACTTCCGTTTACCTTGCGTGCATCGCGGGCACTTCGACAGACGTAGTTGCGTGCGATCGCGCTCTAGACACACTGGAAGAATGCCGCGCTTCGAAATAATTTAAATATAAAAGGAAACAAATGAAAATCCGAATATTCATGTTTACATTTATAATTGCAGGGTGCGGAAAGTTAACAAGCCAAAGGAATACAACGGCGGTTAACAACTCTAAAAATGATGGTTCTCAAAATAATGCCGTAGCGCAAAGTCCAGTTGCACCAACAGCAGCGACACTTCAACTTAGTAACTCGCAAAACATTTCGGTTTACGATTCCAAAGGTGGCAAAAAACAATTAGGCGATCTGGCGAAAGCTAACAAAGTTCTACTCATTGCATTCAGGTCTCATGACTGGCTAGCGCTTCTAAGTCAGGCGCCAAAAAATTGCACGGTCATCCCTTTAGTGCCAAGAGAATCTGCAAGACTGTTCTCGCAAGATGAGTTGACATCGAACGCCATATATAAAACAAACACTGTACCGCACATGGTTTTAAAACGTTTTAATTTCGATGGGACTGAAGCGGGGATATTACTTAGCAGCGACGGCAAAATACTAAGTTCAGTCACGAAGTCACAAGATCTAGTAAAGCTATTTGACGCATGTACGAAAAGCTAAATTGGACAAAATTATAAGGTTCTAGTTAAGGGTCATTCTTCAGCTTAAGTTAAGACTCGAGCAGGAAAAACAGCTTAGAAACCTATCAAGGCTTAATTTCCTCGGCGGTGATTCCGTCGTCAGTTAAATTCGTCTTCCCATCCCAGCAAACATTTTTTTGGTTCCCAAATTTCAGAACGCTAATTTGAATCTCATCGGATTTACATAAATTGAGATATGGACCTATCTGTCCCATGCCGTTATAGCAAATTCTTTTCGTCAGGGATTTTTTGTTTGGTCCTTGCAAATATTTATGTGCAGATGTTAAAATTCTGGGTGAGCTTTAAAAATTTAAGGAGATCTATGAAAAATCAACTGTTATGTATCGCGGTAATTTTATGTTCTGGAATTTTTGGTTCGGCATTTGCGAAGGATCATGGAACTGTCAAGATGGACAAAAATAATGCAACTGTGATTCATAGAATCAATTGTGAGCTAAAAGGTGTTAAGTTGATGACCATGACCAAAGAAGATTGTGCGAAAATTGAAGGTGTTTGGATTGAAGAGCCAAAGTTAAAGTAGTTAATGTATATCTTTGCAACTTTTTTAGCTCTGCCCGCTGGCAGAGCTTTTTTTAGTTCACTACAGTCTTCCTAAAGTTGTTATTAAAAAGAGCAATCTCACCAGATGGTAAAAGTTCAATATTTTTGAAGAATTTCAATAAGATACATTTTAATTCATACTTTGAAACTGAATTAAAAAAAGCGGCATATAAAATATAAGTTATACTGTCAAATAATATCGCTAAATGGAGTAAAACCCTTTGAAGAAAGCAGTTTCTGAAAATAAAAAAACGTCGGTTAACTTCGCGGTTCCGACTTCAGACCCTGTATGTAAAATGACCGTGAGTGAGAAGTCGGCGAAAGCAAGTTTTGTTTACCGTGACAAGATGTACTTATTTTGTAATGTAAAATGTTTTGAAAAGTTTAAGGCCGACCCAGAAAAGTACGTTGAACAGCCACTGGCGCCAATTCACGATCACCGCAGAAGTAATCCTGCCGTACAAAACTCTGGAGAATTATACACGTGCCCAATGCATCCCGCAGTAGTCCAGAAAGGCCCAGGGTCTTGTCCCATCTGCGGTATGTCACTAGATCCAGTAGAAATGAGCCTAACGTCGGATGATGATCACGAGCTTAAAAGTATGTCTCAGAGGTTTTGGATCAGCGCAATATTAACTTTACCAGTTTTTATTCTTGCGATGTTCGGGATGAACGAAAGTTTTGCGTCCTTGGTAGACGAAAAGACTTCTGGATGGATTCAGCTGACTCTGTCTACTCCGGTTGTTATTTGGGGAGGCAAACCATTTTTCCAACGTGGGTGGCAGTCACTTATAAGTCGCAACCTTAATATGTTTACTTTAATCGCCATCGGCGTGAGTGCAGCTTATGTTTTCAGTTTAGCAAATTTATTTTTTCCTGGTTTTTTCTTGGTGAAACATCACGGTAATAATCTTTACTTAGAATCGGCAGCAGTAATTGTTACCCTCGTGCTTCTTGGTCAGATTCTAGAACTAAAAGCCC
>JAYVPO010000173.1:0-14629 GCA_043757325.1 bacterium | reverse complement strand
AGGAATCAGGAATCAGTGATCAGGGAACAGGAATCAGGAATCAGTGATCAGGGAACAGGAATCAGTGATCAGTGAGGCGGTATGGGTATGAACCTGCTACATACAGTAACAGTACATAAGTAAACGTGCGAAAAACTTATACCTTAGATCCTAGATCCACTTGGCGAATTTCTTCATAGGGCATAGTAACCTGCGTTTCTATTTCATAGTGTTACCAATGTCGCCGGTTTGTTCTGTTACCTATGTATCAGGTTCATACCTTCATACCCATACCCTGATTCCTGTTTCCCGATTCCTGTTTCCCGATTCCTGTTTCCCGATTCCTGTTTCCTGATTCCTGTTTCCTGTTTCCTGTTTCCTGTTTCCTGTTTCCTGATCACTGATTCCCGATTTCTGATTCCTGCCCCACTGTTCCCTGCCTCACTGTTTCCTGCCTCACTGATTCCTGTCCCATCTTTCATAGAAAAAAGATGCGTGCATCACCTACACGCACTATTACTCGAGCATTTTTAGCCAAGTCTCAATCGATTTTTCAACGCCTCAAGTTAAAAGATTGTCCGCTTAAACCCATTGTTGTACCATTTAACAGATGGCACTACCAAACTTACCAGACTACGGCGATAAAGATGTTCGACATGATTTTTTTGTCGAACGCATGCGTGAACTTCCAAATAAACTAACCGTTGCGAGAATCTGCGCTGTTCCAATTCTTTTGATCGCCTACCCGATCGACTGGCCTATTTTGAATGCTTGTTGTGCGCTTTTATTTGGAGCTGCTGCCATAACCGATTTTTTAGATGGTTACTTAGCAAGAAAATACCAGTCTGTCACAAAGCTTGGAATTATGCTCGATCCCATTGCCGACAAAATTCTAACGGGTGCAGCGTTAGTATTGATTGCGTCAGCTCACGCCACGCCGATCTGGGTTGCTGGAGCTCTATTATGCAGGGAAATGGCTATTAATGGCCTGCGCTTAGTGGCAATGGAACAAAGTATTCAAATAAAAGTCAGTAGTTTTGGGAAATTAAAAACCATCTTTTTAGACGTAGCTTTATTTTTTTTGTTGTTTAGACGCGACTGGTTCGGCATTCCATTTGCAAATGTTGGAACACTAACTATCTACTCTGCGCTAGTAATTTCTTATTTTTCGGCTTGGCAGTATTGCCGAGAATTTATGGATTCACGAACTGAAGTGTAGTAACAACTACCAACACTACGTGAAATTGAGGAGAACAAGGCGCAAAGAGGTGAGAAAAGCTGAGTTTACTTACTACTAGTAAATGAGCATTTTCGAGCTACTAGCAACGCAGTTATCGTCAATTTAACGTAGTGATGCTACTTAGCAGAGCCAATTAGTTTCTGATGGAGTTTCAATACGGAATCCAAATCAAAAGCGTCTAATGTTTGCGTGTTATAGTGGTATTTTTTATAAACACCTTCTTCTTTAATGCCCGCGATCTTTTCTTTTTTCAAAATTTTTAAGTCGTGAACTTTTTCCATATGCTCATGACTAATAAACAGTCTAAAGCTGCCGTCCTTAAATTCGTGCTGCATACATAAAACATTGAAAAAATTTGTGTCCACTTTACAGGATTTACAAGACGTCCACTTGAATTTCTCGAGCTCTGCGGTGGTATTTTTGACAGTGCAATCAGAGCAAAATTCTAAAACCAGACGCTGCTTAGAAGTAAGATAATGAAATTTTAAAAATCGTCTTAATGACGGGTTATTGGCGATGTTTAAATATATTTCATTTTTCAATTCAAAAAGCTGTTGCTTTAAAACGGCCACCGGTGCTTTGCGAGCGTGACTTGTCAACATTAAGCCGTTAAGCATTTTATATATCAAAAGCCTTTCTGTTCGGTTTTGATTAGCCAGAAATTCGAAAAGATGATCAAACCGTTGGAAAAGCCCTGAAACCTTAGGATCAGGACGCTTAGCAAGCACCATATCTCCGGCAAATTGTAATCGAACAGATCCCGGAGCGATCTTTTTAGGTTTTGTTTCTGATTCAGCCAAGGCTACTTATCCTTTACACACGATGATAGAAGAGAGCAAAATTAGGCGAATAGTTCAATAAATATTGTGTGCTAGCTCAAAAAAGACCGCAATATGCACGATAAAATTCAGTTCGCTTAATTCCAGTCATGCCCTAATTACTGCAATTTTTAATTAAAATCAGGCATAATTTAATAGGGAGTGCATTTTTTTGACCAAAAATCTTATTTTAATCACATTTCTATTCTACATGTGTGGTCGAGATCATTCCAGCACTTCAACACAAAATCCCAATCCACCAACTAAAGAATCCGGAAATGCCAAAACGGGCACGGCGTTGGGTAAATTATTCTCGCGCGATTGGACATCTGGCACTGCTCGAGTATCTCAAACCTCAAAATCTTTTATTCCCAAAAAGGAAGTGATATTGAGCTCACCATCCGATTCTTTGCGCATTCGCTTTTTCATTGAGAAATTCAGCGAAAAGTCCGTCGTTTTTCCTACGGCTACTGGCGACTATATAGTCGTGGAAGATTTAGAAAATTCAGAAAAGCATTTTGCAACCGCGGGATCCATTCAATTTAAACAAGCAAACGGTTTTTGGACGGGAATCATAAATTTTAATTATGATGCCGCAAATTACCTGCAAGGAAGTTTTAAAATTACACTGCAATAGTGGCTAGACCTCAGGTTTTATTTAAGTCATAATTATATTTTCGAAATTACTACTAAAAAATCATCTTTGAGAATTATGGATCTATCTGCAAAAATTTTCCTGGCGGGCCACGGTGGGCTTGTGGGCAGAGCAATTTTAAAAGCTTTGAAAAACAAAGGCTTTGCAAACATTTTAACTCGGTCGCGGGCTGACTTGGATCTTAATAATCAAGATCATGTGGCCAAATTTTTGAGAAATGAACAATGTGACGTTGTAATCGATGCCGCGGCTCGCGTCGGGGGAATTCACGCAAACAATGAATATCGGACGGAGTTTTTATATGAGAATTTGCAAATTCAAAATAATCTTATCTGGTCCTCTCATCTAAGCGGTGTAAAAACATTTGTTTTTCTAGGTAGCAGCTGCATTTATCCGCGCAACGCACCGCAACCAATTTCTGAAATTGATTTATTAACCGGTGAATTGGAGCTTACAAATCGGCCCTATGCTTTGGCGAAAATTTCGGGTTTGGAATTAACCAGCGCTATTCGCTATCAGTACCACAAAAATTATTTTTCGATTATGCCTACAAATTTGTACGGCCCAAACGATAATTTTCACCGCGAAAATAGCCACGTTGTTCCAGCTCTGATTCGGCGTTTTCATGAAGCTAAACAGCAAAAAATTCCAGAAGTTACGGTGTGGGGAAGCGGTCGCCCCATGCGTGAATTTTTATTTGTGGATGATTGTGCCGATGGCGTAGTTTTTTTACTGCAGAATATAACTTTGGCATCTTTTGCAAATACCAAGCTAGCGCCTTTAAAATGGGCCCATGTAAATTTAGGAACTGGAGTCGACTTGGCCACTGGAGATCTTGCACGCTTAATTGCCAAAATAACTGAATACCCTGGCAAAATTTTATTTGATAGCAGTAAACCTGACGGCACACCGCGCAAGGTTCTTGATGTGTCGATGTTAAAGTCCATGGGCTATGAAGCAAAGACTACATTGGAACAGGGTTTAAGACAAACTTACTCGTGGTTTTTAAATCAAGACTCGCTGCGTGAGGTTTGACGTTTTTTCCAGGAATATTTTGAAATTATTTCTTGGAATTATTATTGGGTTGTTTTTTCTTTTACGGCCTGCAACTACCAAAATTCGGTCTCTTCTACCTCCGGATGCCAAAGGTCAATTTTTCAATTTAGAAGTTTCTGATACCAAAGAATTTTTGCTACCTCTAAGTTTTGATTACGATGCGGCGGCAATAAGACCCACGTTAACACAATTACAAACCGGAGATTTTGCCAAAGATATAGGTTTCGCAAACCAAAACAAAGCTTTTAAAGTTGTTAGTACCGTGCATGTTTTTTTGGAAAAAATTTCAGGAACGCTGAATAACTGCAACGTTTCACTGGTTTTAGAAAACAACTTCATTTCAGACCCAATCCACTGCCAGAATCTAAGAAATTCAGACTTTGCTGCGTTTCAGTTTAAAAGGCCAATCGTGTCAAAAATCTATCTCGCAAAATTTGAGTTTACGAATACATCAGACTCCGTTCAAGTTCATTTACGCAGTGTTCAGATGGCTGACGGGAAAAAATATGTGGAAGGATTTTCTAGGCCGAAAGTCAGTCGTTTTCTGGCGTTGTGGGATTGGGCGGTCCGAAAGCCTGTCCTAGTCAGTGTTTATTTGCTGATAATTTTACTCATTATCGCAGTCGGGTTTTTCCAACTTTGGTCGCCACTTTTGTCACTTTGTTTAGTCGCGGTTTTGTTTTTTGCCGGTAATGCACTTATCACACCACCCTATTCGGGATACGATGAAACGGCTCATGTTACCATGTTTTTCCTCTCAACGTACTTAAAGTCCTCTGTTGAACCGGATTACTACACCGCAAAATTTGTGACATTCAATGATCAAGCAAACCAAGAATTTTCCGATTATGATTTTTTTAGGTTGCACGATATTGAGCGAAAATTTGTCACCCAGTGTCCCCATGAAATGCCGCTGGCACCGTGTGGGGTCACTGAAAGACCTCGCCGGCTTTACGATTTCTATGTATCTCTACTGCGGTCTGTGGTGAGTTTTGACAGTTGGCCACCAGTATATTTTATGTATCTAACGCGGGGGATACACTTATTTCTCCTCGGCATATTTTTACTTTTAATTTTTCATTATATGGGTCCAGTTGCTGCGGGTGGAATAACTATTTTAATGACTCATTGCGGTGCTTTTATTTCGCAAATGCCGTCGGTAACGAAAAACATCTACATGTATTTTTACGGTTTTCTTATATTGCCGATACTTTTAAATTGCATCACGAACAAGAGAAAATACAGTTGGGAACTTGTTCTTTTAGTCGTAATACCAGCTGTAGGTTATCGTTTTGACGTTGGGGCTTCCATAGGTTTGATGGTGGGCTTTCTGTGTTTAATTTTAAATTTTAAAGATTTTTATTTTCGCGAAAATATTCCTTATTCGCGTTTAAGATCATTAAATTTCTTGCTGTATCTTCTTACAGTTTGGTTCGGATGTATTTATTTTGCCAAATTTACTTTTCGATTTTTGCCAAAAATTCTGGGTGAACGTTGGCAAGAGTTTTTAGCCAACACGCCACAAGCGGTATTTTTAGACTTTGGAACTTTGAGCACAAAAAATAGCTGGAAGGCACTTGGAATTTTTTTAAAATCAAGCTTTGGGTCGTTTTTATGGGGTCATGAGTTTTACGGAACCAGTAGTTATGTCCTTTTATCAGGAGTATTTATCGGCTTATCGTGGCTTGGATTTAAGGTTGTTTATAACGAATGCACAACCTCAAAATCACGGGGGAAGTTATTTGCCGCAGCTGCCTTTACTGGTATTTATTTAAGTATTGTTTTGGCAATTGGGACACGATATTTTAATGAAGCACCTGTGGTGCGCGATTCGTACCTAAAACTGCGGTTCACTGCTGCTGGCGTGGCGCTCATTTACTTGTTATTTTATGCTGGCGTACAAAATGTTTTAGCGGACAAAAGAGTTGCCATAGATATTTTAAAGGTTCAAACCGTTTGGGTTTTGATTCTTCTTTTGTACCATTTGCCACAGTTTTATTTAGTGGGAATCTACTGATTTATTAGCGAATGTTTTTCAAATGTCGAAAAACAATTGAAGTGAATATTAACCATGTCAATTTAATCATTGCAATTTAATCTGCGTCATATTTCAATAAAATATGTGCAATTAGGAGTTTTCCCGAATGAAACAGACCGATAATAAAATCTGGAATTTTCTGAAAGTTCGAAAAAAATACTGGCTTCTACCTCCAGTTATTGCGTTGGTAGTGTTAGGTATTTTAATATTTTTAAGTCAATCTTCAGCGGTTGCGCCTTTTATCTACACCTTGTTTTAAAAATCGAAGTAGATAAACTCAGCCGTACTTCCGGCGCTTAAAACTAATGATAGCACCCATGCAAAAACGATCAGTCCGCAAGTCAGTAGTTTCGGGCTACGCCTAAGAAAAAGTCGTATATGCGCATGGCTATCCCATTTATGAAACATAAAAAACAAGCCAAACAATATTAGCAAAAACATGTTTTTTTCCAAAAACGGGAACAGCAAAGATCCATCCAAACTTAAAAACGCACGCTTCAGTATTAAGCAAGCAGAAGCAACATCCGGGGCTCTAAAAAAGACCCAAAGCAGAGTGACAAAATGAAATGTTAGCAGTGTGCCGAAAAACTTATAAATAAGTTTTGCAAAGTTTTGCGCCTTGGGCACTTCTTTGGAGTAAGTGCGATGGAGAAAACGCCAGATATTATTCACTCCAATTCCAAGTCCATGCATAACTCCCCAGATAACAAATGTCCAGTTCGCTCCATGCCAGAGCCCGCCAATCGCCATAGTAATCATAACATTGCGAAAAGCAATAAATTGCCCACGCCGATTTCCATCCAGAGGAATATAAATATAATCGCGCAGCCAGTTGGACAAAGTTATATGCCACCTTCTCCAGAAATCTGAAATAGAAGTTGCGAGATAAGGTCGCGCAAAATTATTGGGGAGCTGAATCCCTAAAATTCGCGCAAGTCCAAGGGCCATGTCAGTGTAACCGCTAAAGTCACAATAAATCTGCAAAGAGAATCCATAGACTGCCAACAAATAATCCCAATTACTGAAATCATTAGCTTGATGAATTTTAAGGTAGATCTGATTGACAAACATGCCGAACTGATCAGCAAAAAACATTTTTTTAACAATTCCAACTGTAAAAATCACAAAACCAAACAACAGAGCGTTGTATCTAGGTGACCATGTTGGGCGTTTAAATTGGATAACTAAAGGAATAGGTCGAATGATTGGTCCGGCGATTAAATGCGGAAAAAACACTACACTCGCCCAAAAATAAGAAAGTTTTTTTTCTGCGGGAAGTTTTCTCTTATAAATATCAACGAGATAAGAAATAAAAGTAAAGGTGACAAATGAAATCCCAATTGGTAGATATTTGGCGGCCATTTTAGGCTGCGGTAACCCTAGCAACGGATAGATTTCATGGGCAAAAAATCCCGCATATTTAAAATATGCTAAAGGCAGCAAAACAAAAACAAGTACGACGGGTAGAAGGCGCTTTTTAAGTCTCGAATGGTCGCGATCGTCAAGCCACAATCCAATGCTAAACACGCCCCACAAAAATAGTGTTAAACCGACTGCAAACCAAACATTTGCATAAGCATAAAAAATCGTGCTTCCTATAATGACAAGCCAGACGCGCTGTTTTTGATTGAGAATCAAATGCAGCCCAAAGTAAAATGCAAAAAAAACAGCAAATGATGTAGAGGTAAATAACACTTAATTTATCGCTTTATATTCAACAGAAATTGCTCACTACTTGCTAAACAGCCGAAAAATCTGTAACTTTTAATTTAAAGTAGACTGCATTAATTTCCAAATGTAAAGTCTCTGAAGCCAGGAATTTTTAGCATTTCAATTATAAAATTAAATAGTCAGTTGAAATACATTTCAGAGGTAAAACAAACTTGATTTTAAAAATTTGTAAAATGTGTGTCAGCATCGGATTAACTGTTGTTTTGACGGTCGGGTTACTAGAGGGCATACTGCGTTTAAAAAATCGCAATATGAAAAGTTATGAGATCGAGATGTGGCGGTACTCGCGCGAACTAAAAATTCTAAGTCCAAACCCTGTGCTCGGCCATGAACATCGGCCAAATTCCGAAGCTACACTGCAGTCCGTCTCCATTCGAATTAACGAAAAAGGTCTACGCGGAAAACCTGTAGAACAAAATGTGCAAGGGGTTCGGCGAATTCTTTTCCTCGGCAGTTCTATAACACTCGGGTGGGGAGTTAAAGAAGAAGAGACTATGTCGGCGTTGGTGGAAAAAGCCCTTAAAAATCCGAGCAATCATGTGGAAGTTTTAAACGCGGGAATTGGAAACTACAACGCAGAGCGCTACGTAGAAAGATTTTTAACAAAATTAACCGAATTAAACCCAACCGATATTATTGTGAATTATTTTTTGCGCGATGCAGAAGTTCTCGAACGAGGCAGGACTAACTGGTTTTTACAAAATAGTGAGTTGGCAGTCCTTGTATGGAATGTCTCGCAGCATTTTTTTGGCACGGTTGGATCAAAAAATTTAGTCGAGCACTATAAAGAAATTTACCAACCAACTAATCCTGGTTACAGGGCAATGGAGAATTCACTAAAAAAACTTAGCGCATATGCACTAAAAAATAGCATTCGGATCTATTTGGTAAGTGTGCCTGATGTTCACTACCTGCAAGGAATTTACCCTTTCGCCGAAATTGATGAAAAAATGGCCGCTTTGTCGCAATTGTATCATTATAGTTATTTAAATCTGTATCCCGCACTGCAAGGTCTATCTCCTGATCAGGTTTGGTCGCTTCCTGCTGATCCTCATCCGAATGCTTTAGGACATGAAAAAATGGCAAAGGCAATGGTTCCATTTGTTAAATTATGAATTTAAAGGTTAAATAAAAATCATGCGACCTAAACTGCTAATGTTCGCCTTTTCGCTCATTTTATGCACTATTATGATTGGGATGGCTGAACTGGTTTTGGGCTCATGGTTGTCCAAAAATAAAATTATCGCCCAAAAATTCAATTTGTTAAGGGACTATACGGCCTATTTTGATGTTTCCAATCTCTATCCAAGAACCCCATCTCAAATACGCTACCACCGTGATAAAAATGGTCTCCGAGGAACCTACAATCCCGAAAGTAAAAACTTGAAAATTATTACAGTTGGAGGCAGCACTACTGATTGCCGATACACCGATGACTCGGCTACCTGGCCCGAGATTTTAAAAGAAAAACTTCAAAAAAAATTCCAAAAATCCATCGAAATGGGAAATGCCGGTCTTGATGGCCATTCTTCCTATGGCCATTTGTCTGCATTAGAGGAGTGGCTTCCAGCACTAAAGCCCGATGTGATTCTGTTTTATGTTGGGATTAATGATTACGCAAAAGGGCCGTACGTAAACCCCTACGATGTTGCCTACAGTACCCAGCAAACCGGCTTTCGAAACAAATTAATGCAGGAAATTCGCAACAATAGTTTTGTTTTTGATAGTTTAAAACGCATAAAGATGACCCTTCTGGCTCGCGAGCAAGTTAACTTTAAAGGTCCGCCGGCACACTCGCGAAATCATTTCGAATATCTAACCGACGAAGAAATTCTATCTGCGGATAACTCTATTCTTCAGACAGATCTTAAACCTCTTTTAGAAATCTACAGAAGCCAGTTACAAAAAATCGTAATCAAGACAAAAGAAATTCATGCCAAACCAATTTTAATGACACAACCAGCTATTTTTGGACCATTTAAAAATCGCGACTCGGATTACTCAAAACTAAAAATTGAATACTTGGGCAAGACAATTTCGGGACTGCAAGCCTATAAGATTTTAAATGCGTACAATAATATTTTGTTGGAAGTCTGCGCGTCTGAAAAAATATTTTGTGTGGATGTTGCCCGAGATTTCCCGCGCAACGAAGTCAATTTTTATGATTTTGTGCATAATACTGAAATTGGATCTGCGATCTTGGGCCAGCTTATTTCTGATAATATACCCGCCAGCGCATTATTCTAAAAATCTTATTAAAAAAGTCGATCCATAGAAGAATTTGGCGACGGATCACTTTGCTGTCTATAGCTTAACAGTGTTTTGTCGAATCGAAGGGAAAGTATATCTTTTCGAAATAAATGCAAAATAATTGAAATAGGAATGATAGTAAACACGTAAACTATAAACAGAATAATCCGGGCATTAATAGCACCTAGCAAATGGCCTAATTTCATCCATAATTTATGCGGAAATTCCAACCATTTCGGCGAAAATATACCTAGTAGAAATAATATAGATCCCACAATACAGAACGCAATATTAAGAGGTTTGTTCTTGTATAATGGTAGGAAAATTCCAAGGCCAAGGCCAAATATAACGCCGAGTGTGAGCCCAAATTTTCTTAATTCACGAATCTTTAAATTATTATTTACTAATCCAGTTGAAATTCTTGCTTCCAATTTTTGATTTCCTTCCATTCGGGCTGGGTCGATTTTAGCATGATCAAATTATCCACTACTAAAACGTCCATATTTGTTCTCATAAAGCAGCGATACGCGTCTTCGGCAGTTCGCACAATCGGTTCGCCGCGAACATTAAACGATGTGTTGATTAAAACGCTGCAGCCTGTTTTCATCTTAAACTGACTTAGCAATTTAAAAAATCGCTCGTTCGTATCTGCGCTCACCGTCTGGATCCGGGCAGAATAATCCACATGCGTTACTGCCGGGATAGTCGATCGATGTTGTTTAAGTTTCTCAATTCCAAACTTATTGGAATCTTGGACTTCAGTTTTTACTTTCGCAGAAACTTCTGAAACCATTAACATGTACGGACTTTCTTCTGCGAAGTCAAAGTATTCGGCCACTTCTTCAAGCAGAACCGCCGGCGCAAAAGGCCGAAAAGATTCGCGAAACTTTATTTTCAAATTCATGTCCGACTGCATCGTAGCAATTTTTGGATTTCCCAGAATACTGCGAGCGCCAAGCGCTCGTGGTCCAAATTCCATCCGACCCTGCACCCAACCTATGATTTTTCCATCTTGCAAAAGTGAAGAAATCTCGTCGAATATTTTATCGTCATTTGTTTGATGAAACACCGCACCAATACTGGTTAACGCAGCAACACTTTCTGAAAGATCATTGCGCGGCCCCAAAAATGAACCCTGCATTCCATCGAATTGAGTCTGTGCCGGCCGCATCCCATTTAAAACTTTATAATGTCCTAAGTAGGCCGCTCCCAGCGCTCCGCCTGCATCACCAGCAGCAGGCTGAATCCAAATTTTATCAAAAATTTTTGCGTGTGAGATCTTGCCATTTGCCACGCAGTTAAGTGCCACACCTCCAGCCATACAGAGATTTTTAGCACCGGTTTCTTTTCTGATGGTACGAGCTAGTTTTAACATCACAAGTTCGGTCACTTCCTGAACCGATCGCGCCAGATCCATTTCCTTTTGCGTGAGTTCCGATTCGCTGCGCCGCGGTGGGCCATCAAATAATTGATCGAACTTTGCCGATGTCATTTTGAGACCTGTAGCGTAATCGAAATAATCCATATTAAGGCGAAACGTTCCATCGTCTTTTACATCGATTAGATTTTTTAAAATTTTATCTACATAAACGGGACGCCCATAAGGCGCCAAACCCATAACCTTATATTCACCAGAATTTACTTTGAAGCCAGTGTAATAAGTGAATGCGGAGTATAGCAAGCCAAGTGAATGGGGGAAGCGAATTTCCCACAGCGGAATGAGTTGTTCTTTTTGACCCAACCAAACGGAAGTTGTGGCCCACTCTCCCACGCCATCAACGCATAAAACCGCAGCTTCCTCATAGGGAGACGCATAAAAGGCCGACGCGGCGTGAGATTCGTGATGATAAGCGAACTTTAATTTCTTGTCGGATTCTTTTCCCTCCAACTTAAAATGCAATGCTAATTCTTTTTTTAAATTATCTTTAAGAAAGATTTTGTCTTTAATCCAGACGGGCATCGACTGAAGAAAAGAAGTAAAACCGCGCGGCGCTAACCCGATATAAGTTTGTAGCAAACGTTCAAATTTAAGCAGTGGCTTATCATAAAACACAATTGTTTCGACTTGACTCAAGTTAACGCCTACTTCATCAAGACAGCTTTGGATAGCGTTGGTTGGAAAAGCGCTGTCGTGTTTGATTCGAGTAAAACGCTCTTCTTGAGCAGCAGCAACCACAACTCCATCACATACCAGGGCTGCAGCACTGTCGTGGTAAAAGGCAGAAATTCCAAGAGAGTATTTTGGCACTTTTCAAAACCTTTAAAAAATTGAATAGATAAACGGAGCCAATACCGATCCTTGGGTGAAAAACAACAAGGAACCGATGATCAACAAAATAAGCAGTGGCGGCAGAAGCCAGTATTTCTTTCTTATTTTCATATACATCCAAAGTTCGTGTATCAAGCTCAGCATTTATAAAAACCCTTATCATTTAATTTTCTTAATTGGCAGGTAGAGTATACTGCGAAATTGCGCGCTATAAGCAACTTTTTTCTCTGATGCAAAATAATTTTGCGAACATACGGTTGAGTAAAATGGCAAATAATTGAGAATGGCGTTGTTGACTATCAGATTTTCATTTATATTTCTTACATGACTGTCCACGATGTCGAAGTTAAAATCAAAAGCTTTCTGAAGTCTCAGACTATATTTCAGAAATTTAATAACTTTAAACTTCTACAGACGCCAATATATCATGGTACTTCTGGAGCGTGGATTTTAAGTAAAAAATTAGACTCGTATATTCATATTACCAATAGTTATAGTTATTTTGCCAAAAATCCGCAAGATGGCGAGTCAGCAAGTCCATTCCAGACTTATAAAATCAAACTTCAATCAGGTGAAAATGAAAAGACATTGCATGTCAAATTGGCGCCGAAAGCTTCTCGAATTATTAAGTTAAAAGACTATTTCGACGCTACATCGACCATGGTATTTGGTAGTTTTCGATTAAGCTTAGCTGGTGAACTCGCTGGCACTGATAAAGTTTTCGTTCCGTACGTTTACACGAGCTTGATAGGTGATAAAAGTTTTTCGACAGTTCATTCGTCATCCTTTGGGACTTCGACATTCGCAGAAATTGCGCGCTACACTCCAAACTTTATATTTAGTCCTGACATTACGAAAAGATGCTCGATTGTTTTACTAAGTCTTTATCCTTATAGCCAAAAGCAAAAAAATATATTCCAGTTTATACTGCTAGATCCTGACACAAGTCTGGTCTTGAGAACTTTCGAACAATCATTCTTTGGAGATATTTGCTGCGTCGAGTTGAATAGCCTAATTCCTGAAGAGATGCGTTCAAAAGTATTTAAGTTAACAATTCAAGGTCCGGCTGCAGCAAATCCTTATTTTGTTTTAAATGAGCAGACCATATTTCATTTTTGAGGTTTTTAGAGTTTGAGTTTCACCTATATCATTCCCATTCCTGAGTCCACAACAAAACTCAAGCTGTACCACACAACGTTAAGTATGCCTTTCAAAACCGAAGTTATGATTTTAGTTAATTTCTATTCTGCGGATTATATCTGTATAACAAAAAGTTCACAAAAACATTTATACCCAGTCAGCCTAGACCTTCCAATCAATGAGTCTTTGCCCGCTTATGTTCAGATATTCGTACAAAATGCGCTCGGAGAAAATTTACCTGGACTAATGAATATTTTATTTTATAGTGGCGAAGCGATTTTTGGCTTTGAGATGGCAGCTGTGTCGTTTAACGCTAATCTGGCATCAAAACCAGGAGCACAGACTCAAATCCTAAAAAACAATATTATCTGCGGTCAAAATTTCAATTCTGAAATTATGATTGTTAATGTGAATCCATCTTTAAGCGAAAAAAATTCTAGGAGCGGATTGATTAGCTGGGATATTTACGATGAAGACGGAAAATCGGTGTCTTCTGGTCAACGGGAATTAAAGTCCGGACATCTGTTTTTTTTAGATGTGCATTCACAAATCAAATTTTTGCAAAGTGATCGATTGAATCATTTTGTTTTCACATCGACCCAAGATTTTGCGGTTTTGCCTCTGACTTTTTGTAAGATTGAAGATCATTACACAGGGTGTGAACATTCGCAGCCGAAGTTTGCTTATTTTCGTTCAGGAACTCAGAATCCACAGGCCCGCAAAATAAATGTTTTGCGTAAATGGCTTAGTTCGTTCTATTAATATAGATAGAAGTTGAAATGAAAGGATTCTCAGTGCCAAATAATTTGCTTGATAACAAAACTATTTTAATAACCGGTGGAACAGGAAGCTTTGGCAAAGCATTTGTGCGTCGCGCATTAAAAAACTTTAGGCCTAAAAAAATAGTTATCTACAGCCGAGACGAACTTAAGCAGTATGAAATGGCTAAAATCTTTCCCACTGAAAAATACCCCTGTATTCGGTATTTCATCGGTGACGTTCGAGACTCAAATCGCATCAATCGGGCCCTTCGCGGAGTTGACATCGTGGTTCATGCAGCGGCTTTGAAGCATGTTGCTGCTGCCGAATATAATCCTTTTGAATTCGTGAAAACGAATATTATTGGCTCGCAAAATCTAATCGACGCCTGTATCGAACGCGGTGTGCAAAAAGTCATTGCATTGTCTACCGACAAAGCTGCAACACCAATCAATCTTTACGGTGCAACTAAACTCTGCGCCGAAAAACTTTTTGTCGCAGGAAATTCCATGTCAGGAGATGTCGGTACAAGATTTGCCGTAGTTCGATACGGAAATGTTGTGGGATCTCGCGGCAGTGTCATTCCATTTTTTCTTTCCATGAAAAAAAATAAAACCTTACCCATTACAGATGAACGTATGACACGGTTTTGGATTTCACTCGAGCAGGCATTAGATTTAGTTTTCACAGCACT
>JAYVPO010000172.1:0-3926 GCA_043757325.1 bacterium | reverse complement strand
GCTTTTACCGGTGGCTCGTTGGCGATAGATTTTTCTGATTTCGAGTAGTATTCATCAAGAAGGACATCGATCCAATCTTTTTCAAATGGTCTTCCGGTCATCGATGATAGCTGAGGCGGGGTTTAATCCAAGACCGCGCAGCTCGGTAAGAAATCGAGTCCAACTCTCACCACTGCGGTTGTCGGCTGCGTCAAAGTGGATAAAAGAACTAACAGGGTCGACAAATCCGAGGATGGGTTGTTGTTTTTGAAATATTTCATCAAAGGCCGCGCTCTTTACATACGTGAGTGGCTCCACTTCAATATCATCACCATCTTTTACAAGTCTCAGTGGGAGCTTTTCACTATTCTTGCGGCGAGCCACCTGCGCCATATCTTTAAGTACCATCAAAACTTTTTGATGGGAGATATCGTGGCCCGTCATCCGTGAAAGAATCTTTGCGCAGTCGCGCGAAGAGGTTTTGCCTTCAAAGGTTAAAGACAAAATATCACGCGCCAAAGTACGTTGAAAATTATTGTGGCGCTGTTCAAATGCTGCCACATCAATCCGATACTTTCCGAGATTGTCGTGCAAAGTTGACTTTGGAACGCCAACAACTTCAGCTACCGTACGATTAGACTCACGTCCTAAATCGATCAGGTTTATGGCGTGCAATTGAGATTGTAAATTGATAGAGTGAAGTGTCGGCATGGTTTAAATCTTATCTTGTTGAATTTATAAGATTTTAAGTGCCGATTCTCTTTTCCGCAAAGATTATTTTTTCACATTGTCCAACCTTCAAACTGTCCGGCCATTAGACCCATGCCAAAAATTGCGCCTGCCGCAAAGACTTTGCAAGCAGGCGCCTACTATAAAATTGCCAAGAACTATTCTTGATAACCATTTTTAATATAATCTTGCCATTGGCTAGGGTTACTAAAATCCAGCCATATCGAAGGTCTTATACGAACGTTACTATAGAAGAGCAAATTGGGTTTTCTATATCCATCACGAATAAATACTCCTAAAAAATTATCACTGTAGGCTCGTTTCACAAGATTCTCTAAAGGTTCACGTCCTATGATTGCATCAGGTGAATCTAAGAACTTGTTAGATGCAATACTAACATTTAACCCCATATTATTTATTTTACACATTATTTCAGCTTGATCGAGAAAATTATTAAGTTGTAACTCTATGCGATCTTTGTTGAAATTTATAGGAGTCAAAATTAGTGCTGGCGAAGTCCCAAGCATTTCTATTTCGATTTCAGGCCTAGATATAGTGGAGTCATCCTTAAGATAAATCGTTATTAAGTTGTTCGGAACCGGGCTCAGATGATTTCTTCTACAAATATCAGCCAAATAGCTAGCACGTTTTAAAAAATTTTGATTGCCTTGAATAAAACTCCAAAACTTCAAATCGTAGTTCTCAAACCGGCAGATATTAATGCCTTCTTTTTCAAGAGCTAGATCTGTAGCATTGCCTGTGATAGGGTTTTCTAGGAATAACAACCCGCTGAACTGGTAGCCTACCAGTAAACTTCCCGTAAGTAATAAAATGTTCGTTAACCAGTTCCTATATTTAAGTTTCGCAGCAGAGATATACTTATTGGATAAAAGCCATCGGCCCAACAATACTCCCCCAACAATAAATGCCACTCGCTTGGTCCAAAGCGGTACTGGGTTGAGCGATGTATTTTGCATCTTTATTTCACCAGAAACCTGGCTTGCGAAATTCTTTAAGGCAAGGTCATTTTCGGTAATTTGAGTCTTTGCGTCTTTCGCGCCATCACTCAAGTCATAACTCGTATTGGTGAATCCGATTGGATCGCTAAGAGTCACAGCTCCGCTTTTGGAAGTTACTTTATAGGCCGCCATATTTAAAACAAGTTTTAGCTTACCGTTCTCGTCTTTAAATTCTGGTTTTGTTTGAAACGCCGCCGTTTCATTGTTTGCAATATATTTTTCGTTTTCCATGGTGAAAAAATAATTTTGATCTTTATCATCATTTCTATCGTTTAAGTATTCGTTATAGCTAACCTTACTCAAAGATGGATCATTGCCTTTTTTATAATAAAGCACCCACTGCCCGCTAGAATAAGCCGCGCGCTCGACATCCATTACTTTGTTAACGTTTTTCTTTTGCTCGTCATTCAAATTATTAAAAGCATCTAGAACTGTCGGATCGGATTGTAAGTCAGCATCGTTTGCAACATGTTGGACGCGGCATGCGTTTGTCGCGATTGTCGCAAATAACACCGTAGCAATAATTCGACTTTGTGATCTCAAAATCATATTTGTCTCCCATTGAATTGTTCGTCAGTAATTCGGTGCAATTCCTGAAAAGTTTAATAAGACGTTTTCGCAAAACTAAATTAAAAGAAAATTTGTTAGTTTCTATGGGGTGTTATAAAATCAATTGATATGTCACACAAAATAAATTTATTTGTCGTTTTCGCAGTGTTAACTTTTATTTCACCCAGTCTTACTTACGCAGAACTCAGTTGCCTGATTATTCGAGCATTGGGCTTAACTGCTACGGACACGCTCGGCGCTTGGGAACACTTAAGTACTTTTGATCATGTTGTTTATAGAAACTTTAAAGAACGCTATGAAGCGAACGAAAAATTACCCAAAGCTGCATCCGGTCCTGAGGAATTTTTAGCGGTAGCGTCTCTCCTTATTAACCGCGGCAGAACCGATCAGCGAATTTTAGAAATCGATCGACTTTTCGATGCACAACCTAAGTACCTATCGGACCAAGAGCTAAAAATGCGCGAGCGTTTGATTACTTTCGCTAGTAAAGCAACACATTATAAGCGGTTTAAATTTAGCTGGGGCTGGCCCCCAGTTTTTATGGAAAAATCAAGTGACTTGAGTTATCGATCACTTCTCGATTTTTTTGAACTTGCGACCGAATTAAATTTGATTGCGAGTCTCGATCGCCAACGGCATACAGAAATGATGAAACAATACGATGCACAATTAATAACATTTCGTTACCAAAAAAAATTAATTGATGACTTAGCGAGTGACAACGTGCGCCTAGGCCTCGCAAATCTGGGATGGTCGCCGAGCTGGGTTCAAACTTTATTTGATCGTCATGCCAACAAAATTAATGGCGGCGCTGCCATTGCTATCCAAGCGGGATTTATGGGATTAATGCACCATTTAGGTGGCGTTAATTGGATGTCATTAATTCCCGGCTACTTGCCCAAACTTAGCTTTGTTAAAAACCTCGGGATTCAAGAAAAATTTCAAAAAATTTATTCTGAAAAAGGCCTGGATTCGGCAATAGAGTTTGTCTACGACACAATACAGGCAAAAACTGGCGAAAATTTAAAAGCAACATCTGAAGAGCGTCTCCTCTTAGCGCAAAGTTGTTGGAGTATTATTCGAAAAATTCACGCAGCTTCCCTAGCCGCTATCACTTTTTTCGTGGTAAGCGATAGCTTTACCAGTCTACAGAGAATTAGAGAATTTAAGCAGGTGACCAATTCACAAAAAGCCGATGTTCAAGGGCACATGTCGACTGAAGACATCCGTGAGCTGTTAAAATCACGTAATTATCAGGGGCTTGTAGCTTTTGCTGGTGAGCCAGATCAATCTGCTTATGATCTTGCGCAAAAACTCATCACGCAAATGCCACAAAAAAATGCTCAGCAAATTATTGATGAAAATAGACTGCAAATTAATGATCTCGGCGCATTAAACAATGCAAATCGGCTTTTTATCATTACATTTTTAAAACAGTATCACGTAAATAATTTTGTTCTTAACGACAATATGTTGAGAGTAGATTATGGCGTACCAAATTAAGTTTTATTATCGTCTTACAGAGAGATATTTTGGCATGGGTCTGAAACCTGTATTTTGCCGGACAGTTTAACAACAAAATTACCAGTTGAAATTCCCAAATATCGTTCATCGAACATTAGGGGCAGA
>JAYVPO010000171.1:0-3928 GCA_043757325.1 bacterium | reverse complement strand
TTAAAGTCTTTAGACGGAAATTCCGAAGACAACAGGCAATAAATAGAAAGTTATTCTTCGTGACCCCTATGTTTAAAGATAAATCCGTTCGTATTGTGATTGTTGAATCGAATGCAAGCCTGCGTCAACTTGTCGCGGATTCACTTCGTGCTGCAGGTTACAAATCCACGCAAGCATTAGCAAGTTTAGACGATGCCAAAGCTTTCACCGAAACCGAAAATTTCGATTGGCTTATTTTGCCCCTCGGGCTTGATCAAACAATTTCGGGAGTTTCCTTTTTAAGGTTGACCGTTGAATATCCTGAATTTAAGCACATTCGCGTGTCATTTTTTGTCGATGTGACTGACGAAGAACTTCTGCCTAAATGTTTCGAGTATGGAGCCTTAAATTATTTTCAAAAACCTTCGACCAAAGACGCTTTCAATGCCGAACTTAGTACATTTCAAAAACGTATGGAATGCTGCAATTATGAAGAGCCTTTAGTTGCTTCCCTCTATTTGTACGACACACTCAAAAACCTTGGTCATACCAAGGATTTATTATTTCTTACTAAAAGAATGCAGGAATTTTTTCCTGGGCATTTTGAACTTATGAAAAGGATGATCGAAAGCTGTTATTTAAATAAACTTGTAGACCAATCAAAAAGTTGCTACCAGCAGTCACTTTTTATGTTTCCCGTTCACAGCAATGAATTAAAGGAACTGGCAAACTCTCTTTTTGGAAAAAGCGATATAGTTGCAAATGAAGAAGCGGCCAGCAATATATTAAACGTTAAACACGTTGTTCTAGTAGATAAAGACGACACCGAGCGCACAAAAGTAACGGGAGTTTTAACGGAATTAGGCATTACAGAAGTTTCTGAATTTAACGACGGCGAACAAGCTTGGGGATTTATCAATGAGCAGGAAAAAATTGATTTATTGATTTGCGAATGGAAAATTCCTTCCTTAACCGGACCGTATTTAATACAGCGAGTGCGACAAAAATTTCCAGAAGTCCCGATTATTATTCAGAGTTCGGTTTTAAAAGCCACCGATATGGTATTGTTAAAGGAGCTTGGGATTTCTGATTTGGTACAAAAACCAATCGAGAGAGAACAATTTTTAAAAAGTTTGGTTTGGACAATTCAACAGGACCGAACACCTGTTGATCGCAATGCCCTTGAAAATAAATTTTTTGGATTAGTTAACGCAAGAAAACTGTCGGACGCAAAAAATCTTATGGGAAAGTACTGCGAAAACGAGCAGTTTCCTAAAGCCAAGAAAAATATCCTGCAGGCGGAATTTGCATTAAGTGAAGGTTATTTTATAAAAGCTCGGGATTTGAGTGTTTTGGCTTTAAAAATTATGCCTGACAACGTGACCGCGTTAAATACCCTAGGAAAATGTTTTATGGGCCTGCGGCAGTATCCATCGGCGATTAAATGTTTTCAGAAGGCGCAAACTTTTTCCCCGAATAATCTCGATCGATTGTGTATGCTTGCCGAAGCTCGAGCGGAAATTGGGGAAGTTAAGCAAAGCTCCGAGAGTCTTGACCATGCGCAGCATTTAGATTCCGGTAGCACAACGGTGCAAGAAGCTGGTGTTAAGGTTGCCTTGGCGAGTCACAATTTAATTCAGGCAAAAAAATTAATGGGACAGATTACTTCTCTGGGCAAGCTGATAAGTTATCTTAATAATAAGGCGGTGGCCCATGCAAAATCTGGATTTAATTCAGAGGGCTTAGTTCTCTATGACAATACTCTAAAATCCATTCCAGACTCGCGTCCCGATTTGAAAGCCCGGGTGCTGTACAATATTTCTTTAGCTCAGATTCGCGATGGAAAGATGAGTGAGGCCATTAGCAATTTAAAATCTGCTGTAAAGGACCCGGATTCTATTGTTTTTAGCAAAGCCAAGTCTTTATTAAAGCGCTGCGAAGAAGCAAAAGCCAAAAATACCGCTCTCATGCTTCGAGAAAATGATGCACCTTCCGGTACAATAACCAGTAAAGATGTTACGATGTCGCAAGATGCTGTCGAAACTATGCTTGAAATCGGTGCCGGTGAAAAGGCATTGTACTTGGTTTTTACGACGGAAGCACCCCTACCAGATGTTTTGAAGAAATGGATGGAGCAGTCTTTGGACTTATTTAAACGGCGGGCTCCAATGGAAAAAGATTCTTCTTTAAATGCTGCAGCCTGATAAAAAACAAGATATAATTAAAATTCGTGTGTTATTTTGGTGCAGCATTACTTATTATCGAAAACAAAAAGCGGCAATTAATTGGATAATCCGACATTTCTAATACGCCTTATAGATTTTCTACAAGCTCAAAATAAAATAAAACTTGTTTTTTTATTTGGAGTTTTTTTAGTTCTGTCGGCTTTGTCCAGTGTTGGTTGGTTGCAGCCGGATGAACATGCGCGCGTTATGGAACCTGCTCATCAATTGGTTTATGGTTTTGCAACATTGCCTTGGGAATTCTCTCAATCCATGCCGTTGGTGTCTTATTTACTAGCTGTAATTCACGCGCCTATTTTATTTGTGACAAAAAGTCTGCACTTGTCTGGGCTCCAGGAAGCTGCAGTTCTAAGGTTGTTTGCCGGTGTGATTTGCTCTACAAAAATTCTATCGATGTACTGGATACTCCGGTCTTTTAATTTTACCGGTCGAGCTTTAGTTATGCTTATGTTGCTTTTTGTCCTTGGACCCTACGGACCTGTTATGCTTGTTCGCACAAGTCAAGAAAATTACGGCGTGACGGCGCTTCTGGCGTCTGTAGCGATATTTCTGCATTTTAAAAACATCACCGGCAAATATC
Organism: bacterium; assembly: GCA_043757325.1. Classification (GTDB taxonomy): domain Bacteria; phylum Bdellovibrionota_B; class Oligoflexia; order Oligoflexales; family RGVZ01; genus JAYVPO01. The sequence continues at coordinate 1,126 of JAYVPO010000171.1, read as the reverse complement.
TTCCGGCATTTTTTGTTGGATTTCTTCTAGCCTTGTCAGTTAGTTTTCGATTGCAGATTGGGGTTACGGCATTATTTTTAGGTTTTTATATGTTACGCGTATTTGCCGATCGGCGCGCATTAATGTTTTTACTCGGCTGTTTAGCAGGATTTGTTCCACTTGCCATCGTCGACTATTATACATTTAAAACACCATTTTTACCGGCCTGGAATTATTTCAAGTATGCGCTTAGTGACGAAGATGGGGCGACGGCATGGGGATCAGAAAATTGGTATTGGTATTTTAAAGAATTCTTCACAACCTGGTTTCCACCATTATCTCCTCTTCTGCTTATTTTTGCACTTAAAGGGCTCAAAGAATTTTTTCTGCTCCAAGTTTTAGTAATCCCGTATTTAATAATTCACGTGATTCTCGGTCATAAGGAAATGCGCTACATGGCACCCATTTTGCCTTGGATTTTTATTGCCACTGCTTTGGGTTTTTATTCGTTCCGATTCAAAGGACAAAAATTTTGTGATTATTTCTTTCACAAGTTGGCCGTTTCAAAGGGCTTTCGCACGATAACTTACACCCTGCTTGGAGTTTATTTTTTCGTTGGTATCGGTGCTGCCCTAATCCCTCTTAACACGTCGCCTTTAATGTACGACGCAATAGGAAACCTCTATCGCTCTGGCGAAGCTGCTAAGGGAATTCTTTACGTTGGAAATACAGCCAGTGGCGTTTCCGAATTTTACACAAAAGTTGACGACATTCCGTATCGTCATATTCCCACTGACGATTACCTCGAGCGCCTTCGCAGCAAAAAATGGAAGCCGGAAGCTCCTCGCATCCACGCATTTTACGCTTTTCACTCTAGTGAAGTCGACGAGGCGTCTAAGTTTTGCGAAGTGTCTTTTTTTTCCGGTTCACCCTGGCTCAAAAATTTTTTCGACCTTCTTCCCAATGGTATTCAAAAGCCTCGGTACCACGGCATTTTAAAATGTCCTTCCGGAGTTTAATTTTTTTAATTGCAAATCTCCGTTGACACGGTCTCCAGATTTGCGATTTCGAAATTTCAGATTTCACTGGATAGGGAATGGGGCGGCCGGCGCTACGGCGCGTTTCCCAGGCTCACTCATCCCTTGGC
>JAYVPO010000170.1:0-47301 GCA_043757325.1 bacterium | reverse complement strand
CAAACTGTTGCGTTCGCAGAAAGCGCCTGAACTGTAATGATTCCAGTACTCGTACCCGCTGTACTTACAGTGTAGGTATAAGGTCCGCCTGCCGCTGGTACAACTGCGCCTGTGTTTGATATCACCAATGCAATAGTGCTAAGAGCTGCTAAACTTCCGTTATTATCAAGTCCATAGTTTGCAATGCTTGGCATAATTCCGGCTAAGTTTGCTTTAGCTGCGGCTGCTCGTGATTTTGCCATAAACACTTTACCTTTAGGAATTGAGATTGCGGACAAAATTCCGATAATCGCAACTACAACCATTAATTCCACCAAACTAAATCCAGACTGTTTATTCATCTTAATCATATACGCCCCTTAATTTTAAATTTACCAACCTACCTAAATGAGATATTCGGAAGAACTTCAAAAAGCTTTAGGGTTTTTTTGCGGAACGATATAATAATTTTTTAACTAATCAAAATTACTTAGTTATTACGGGGCGTAACTTAGCTGAAGCTGCTTCAAATTCTGAGCCTTTTCAATAAATGCATTGGAAAGTTCAACTTTACTCTCCTCTTGAGCGAACTCGATCACCGCTCCCTGTCCATTTATAAGAAGCTTTGTCTTTAAAAGTTTACCCGTGCCACCCGTGCCATAGTGAAGTTCCTTTAAAAAATCTTTAGTGGCCGAATCCATCTCTTGAGAATCCATCGAATGATATTCGAGCCTAATACTTTCTAAGTTTTCCTTACGATAATTTTCCAAGGTCTGTGCAGATTCCATACGAGCACGGCTAAACGTTCCATCGTGCCTTTTCATCACGGTAACGTGAATCGCATAAAACTCAGGAAAAACCAGTCCAGCCGGGGGTAGGCTTTTTTCAGTCATAAAAGCCTCAACCCGACCGGTTTCATCTTCAAAGGTTACGTAGGCTATGGGTTTGTTTTCCTTGGTTCGGCGCAGTTGATAATTTGTAACTAGGCCGATAATTATGGCCCCTTTTTTTCCTGCAAACGCATTGATCTTTGCCACTTGACCGGTGCTAAACCGTTTTACGTCTTGCGGAAAACATTTCAATGGATGCATTGATAGAAATAACCCGCAGATTTTTGACTCTGCCAGTAAGTCTGCCACAGAAAGACTTGTCCTCAATTGGATTAATTTGGCCTGTGCCCACGGCAATCGCTCCTGCTCGGAGTCCTCGTAAACCACATCATCGTCAAAAAAAGTCCTTACTTTACTGGCTTTTTTCTTGTGAAACGCATCACTCCAACCACATAGTGCGGGCACCCATGCCAGCAACTCAGTTCTCATTACACCGAAAAAATCAAACGCACCAGCGCGAATCAACACTTCCATGTTTTTTTTGCCAAAAAAATTTAAATTCACTCGTTTTGCTAAATCAGTAAGGCTTGAGAAAATACCGTTTTTTTCCCGGTCTTCAAGAATTGGCTTTAGACTTTCTAGGCCTATGCCTTTAATGGCCGCAAGTGCAAACGAAATTTTTTTGACACCGCGTACCGTAAAAAACAAATCACTGGTATTAATATTTGGCGGATCAACAAGAATATTAAGACGCCTACAATCTTCCACGTAGCGCACAACTTTATCCGTGTCATCGAGATCACAGGTCATGGAAGCTGCCATAAATATTTCGGGATAATTCGCTTTTAAATAAGCAGTCTGATAACTAACTAAGCCATAAGCAGCGGAATGGGATTTGTTAAATCCATACTCAGCAAATTTTGCCATCAAATCAAAAATTTCTTCGGCCAAAATCGGATCTATGGAATTTTCTTTGGCGCCACTTGCAAACCTCGAACGCTGGGCGTCCATCTCGGCTTTTATTTTTTTACCCATGGCCCGGCGCAACAAATCCGCTTCACCCGGCGAGTAGTTGGCTAGTACCACAGCAATTTTTTGTACCTGTTCTTGGTATAAAATCACACCATATGTCTCGCGCAAAACAGGTTCCATCTGCGGCAAGTCGTAAACAATTTGTTTGCGGCCATGTTTTCGGTCGATAAAATCATCCACCATTCCAGACCCCAGAGGTCCAGGCCGAAAGAGCGCCACAACCGCGATGATATCTTCAAACGACGAAGGCTTTAATTTCAAAAGAAGCTGCTGCATGCCGCCGCCTTCCAGCTGAAAGACTCCCACCGTGTGCGCCGCAGAAATCATCGCAAATACTTTTTTGTCGGTTAAAGGAATGTCGAGAATTTCAAACTTTGGATTGAAAGTTAATTTGATCTGCTGCACGGCTTTGTGAATCACAGTCAGTGTCTTTAAACCCAAAAAGTCAAATTTTACCAGGCCAACTTTCTCGGCATTTTTCATTTCAAACTGGGTAATTAAACCATCTTCTGGCGTAGTATAAACAGGAACGTAATCAGTCAACGGCCCTGCAGAAATCACAATTCCAGCTGCATGCACCCCAGTCTGTCGATTGAGGCCCTCAATATCATGTGCCACGTCGAGCATTTTTTGGATCATCACATCGCGTGAAGCTTCTTCCTCGATTTTTGGCTCGTTAAGCCTTGCGTCTTTGACGGTTGGCGCCTTACCCGATGGAAGTTTAAGCGGAATTAATTTGGTTATTTTATCTACTCGTCCGTAGCCGATTTCTAATACGCGTCCGACATCTCGGATAGCTGCCTTGCACATCATTTTGCCAAAAGTTGTGATCTGGGCCACGTGATTTTTGCCGTATTTTCTGGTTACATATTGGATCACTTCATCACGACGATCTTGGCAAAAATCCACATCAAAATCCGGCATGGAAATTCTTTCCGGATTAAGAAATCTTTCAAAAAGTAAATTAAATCGAACCGGATCCACATCCGTGATTTTGAGCGCGTAAGCAACCAAAGACCCTGCGCCAGAACCACGACCTGGGCCAACGGGAATGTCTTCTGATTTAGCCCAATTTATAAAATCTTGCACAATCAAAAAATACCCTGGAAATCCCATTTTGATAATCATTTCAATTTCGTAGGATAATCTTTCGCGATACTGATTATGGGTGGTAAAGCTCGGCCCATAAACCTCTTGTAAATGCGTTAAGCGCTCTTCTAATTTAGCTCTACAAATAGCTCGAAATCCTTCGTCGATCGGGGTGTCGCCCAAGGAAAATTGCGGCAAAAAGTATTTTCCAAATTCCATTGTGACGTTACAACGGTCTGCAATTTTTTGAGTATTTGCAATAGCATCTGGCCACGCCGAATAAATTTCTTGAATTTCATCCGGAGATAAAAGGTGAAACCTTGCGCCAAGATTTCGGCCGCGCAAATCTTTCATAGTTAAGCCTGATTTTATTCCTAACATAATCGCATGCTGTTCGGAAAAATCCGCCGTTAGATAATGGGCGTCAGAAGTTGCAACCAGGGGGATATCATAAAATGTCGCAACTTTTACTAAATCTAAAACAAGCTCTCTTTGACCAGGTAAATTATTATCGGTGATCTCGATATAAAAATTTTCTGACCCAAATAATTGCTGAGTTTTACTAATATAACCTTTGACAGCTTGTGCAAAACTATCGTCGCCAGCCAGATCTAAATCTTGGTTTATTCCAACTTGCTTGCGCCACGTTTGAATGATAAGACTGAGTTCGCTTTTAAAACACGACGACAGGGCAATCAGGCCGGAAGAATTTTCTAATAGCACCGACGTAGAAACGATAGGAACGTCTTTCAAGCCATCGGTATACCCAGAACTTACAATTCGCATAAGGTTTTTGTAGCCCGCGTTGTTTTCAGCGAGTAAAACCAAATGAGTGGCTCCGATCTCAGGATATTTTAAAGTTTCGTCGAGGCTCGCTAAATCACTCCATCCGGCACAGTATATTTCTGAGCCAATGATCGGCTTAATTCCCTCGGCTTTGGCTTTTGAATAAAAATCTATGGCTCCAAATAAATTTCCATGGTCGGTTAGGGCGACCGCTGATTGGTTCCATTCTTTCACTTTTTTAATCAGCTGCGGAATACGAATGGAGCCGTCCGACAAAGAATACTCGCTGTGGACGTGAAGATGGACAAATTGGAGGGAATTGTCGCTCACAAAAACTTTACTCCCACTCAATTGTTGCTGGAGGCTTACTCGTTATATCGTAAACAACTCGATTGATTCCCGGAACCTTGCGAATAATTTTGTCGCTAACCCGCACCAGAAATTCCATCGGCAAATACCCAACATCGGCTGTCATACCGTCTTCAGACGTGACAGTTCGTAATGCTAAAGTCCATTGATAGGTGCGATTGTCACCCATTACACCCACGGTTTTAACAGGTAACAAAACAGCAAATGCTTGCCAAACGGAGTGGTAGAAATTTTCTTCACGCAACGCTGAGATAAAAATCGCGTCTGCTGCGCGCAATAGCTCAGCTTTATCCGGTGTAACTTCTCCTAAAATACGCACGGCCAAACCTGGTCCTGGAAACGGATGGCGATCGATGAGATTCGTTTCTAGCCCAAGCTGTTTTCCGATACTTCGAACTTCGTCTTTAAATAAAAAACGAAAAGGTTCCAGAAGATTTAATGCAAGTTTATCCGGCAATCCGCCAACATTGTGATGGCTTTTTATGACTTTGGCACCAGATCCATGGCCGGCAGATTCAATGACGTCTGGATAAAGTGTGCCCTGGGCTAAATATTGAAATTTTTTGGCAGAGTTTTCTGAGGCAAAAACTTCAAATTCTTCAATGAAAGCTCGACCGATAATTTTTCTTTTTTGCTCGGGATCAGAAATACCTGTCAGTGCATCAAAAAATTTCTTTTGCGACTGCAAAACATGAAAATCTTTAAAACCTGTTTTCATTAATGCGTCAGCAACCCAACTGGCCTCATTTTCCCTAAGTAAGCCAGTATCACACAATACTCCTGTAACACGGTCCATCCCAAGCGCTTTTTGGATACATGCGGCTGCAACTGTGGAATCAACACCACCCGAACACGCACACAAAACCTGACCTTCTGGGGCCGATTTTTTGATTTCTTCGAGAACAAATTCCAACATGTTTTTAGGCGACCAATTGGTTTTTAAGGCGCAAATTTCGCTCGCAAAATATTTTAAGAATTCTAATCCCGCAGAAGTGTGGACAACTTCGGGATGAAACTGAAGACCTACGACGGGAGCACTTTTATGAACGATTCCAGCTACGGATCCATCTTTTGATTCAGCAATCACATCAAAAGATTTTTCGACGTCGATACAGTCATCACCATGGCTCATCCAGACCTGGGGATTTTTTGTAAATCCTAAAAAAGCTTTTGCCAAAATATTTTGGCTATCAAGAATTTTCACTTGAGTTTTGCCATATTCGGGCCTTCCTGAAGCGCGAACCGTTCCACCAAAATACTGCACCAAAAGTTGCATTCCGTAGCAAATTCCCAAAACGGGAATATTTTTTTCGGCGATTGTTTTTTTAATCCAAGTGGGTAAAACACGAGAATTTTTCTCTAAAACAGAGTCAGGCCCACCCGATAAAATAATACCAAAAGGTTGAACTTTCGAAGTATTTTGAACCGCAATGCCGTCGATGATTTCAGAATAAAATCCCGCTTCGCGAAGGCGGCGTGCAATAAGTAAAGTATACTGAGAACCAAAATCTAATATCAAAATTCCATGCATAGAGGTTTAATGATCCGATCTATAATTTGGAGCTTCTCTCGTTACGTGTACATCGTGAACATGACTTTCTTTTAAGCCGGCCGCACTAATTTGGACAAACTCAGCATTTTTTTGGAGTTCCAAAATAGTTTTGCAGCCCAGGTATCCCATCGCCGATCTTACACCTCCAAGAAGCTGAAAGATTTGCGAGGATAAAGATCCTTTATAGGCCACTCGGCCCTCGATTCCTTCCGGCACAAACTTCGATGCTTCGTGTACGTCGGCTTGAAAATAACGATCTTTGCTACCTTGATTCATAGCGCCAATACTTCCCATTCCGCGGTAAATTTTGTAAGTTTTACCTTGGTAAATCACAACTTCGCCCGGAGCCTCGTCGGTACCAGCAAATAAACTTCCGAGCATAACCGTTGTGGCACCAGCGGCAAGCGCTTTGGTGATGTCTCCACTGTATTTTATGCCGCCATCTGCAATGATGGGAATCCCAAATTTCGCCGCCGCTTCAGCACACTGTAAAACCGCCGTAAATTGAGGAACACCTATTCCTGCCACAATCCGAGTTGTGCAAATACTTCCTGGACCAATTCCAACTTTAACCGCATCAGCACCTGCTTTAATTAAAGCTTCTGTAGCCGAGGCGGTGGCTACATTGCCTGCAATCAATTGAAAACTTTTGGAGCTAAAAGTTTTTTTGATTCCGCGAACAGCCTGCAAAACTCCTTCGCTGTGGCCGTGTGCTGTATCGATTACGAGGATATCAACGTTTGCGGCAAGTAATTTCTCCGCCCGATCAAGATAATCTCCACCAGCTCCAATCGCTGCAGCTACGAGTAGGCGTCCCTGAGAATCTTTCGATGCCTCAGGATTGCTTTTGCTTTTTTGGATGTCTTTGGTGGTGAAAAGTCCAACCAGAGTTTTTCCGTCCTCACTGACCACGGGCAATTTTTCAATCCGATACTGATGCAATATGGCAACTGCTTGTTCAGGGGTCGTGCTTGCCTGTGCGGTGATAACTTTTTTGGTCATAATTTCTTCGACGCGACGTTCGCTGTCATTTTCAAAACGCAAATCTCGACCGGTGACAATTCCTTTTAGGATGTTATTTTCCACCACGGGCAGACCGGAAATATTGTGTCTCTCCATAACTTCGCGAACTTCCCGCACGGTTTGGAAAGGCGAAATAGTCACGGGATCCGCAATCATTCCCGATTCGCTTTTCTTCACGCGTCGGACCTGCTTTGCTTGATCTTCTACACTCATATTTTTGTGGATAACACCAATGCCACCGTGTTGAGCCATGACAATTGCTGTTCCCGATTCGGTGACTGTGTCCATCGCCGAAGAAATCAAGGGAATTTTTATGGAGATAGTTTTGGTTAATTTTGTATGTAGGATGCTTTCATGGGGCAAAATTTCTGAATGCCTGGGAACAAGTAATACATCGTCATAAGCTAATGCCATGGGAATCGTGCGCGGAATAGTTGTAGACATAGGGGCTTTCAAAAAAGATTGTGATTTCATAAGGTTGCGGAAAAAAACGGAACGTGGTGCACTAGCTCTGAATTTTTAAACGTCTACGCGCTAAAGTCAACGGACATTTCTCACGATAATAAGAATAACAGCTACAAAAGGTGTTTTTTTATGAACTTTACAAAATTGTTTCTGACTTTAATGAATATTTTTTCTGTTCTGAATTTTTCGTGTTGCGGCGATCAATTTATGGCAAAGACTTCTGAATCCGAGCGTTCGACACCACTGAGTCTTCAAACAGACGCCGCCGGAAATGTAAGTTCGGCTGTTCCTGCTGCCGGCGGAACGATTGGAACAGCTAATGGTTCCGTTTCTTTTCCGCCCGGATCATTATCTGTGTCGACGAATGTTACAGTTGGCGTCGGGGCTTCTTTTGCTGTTTCCACCATTGGATCGGAACTCGGTGTGTCGGGAAATAATTTTACATCAGCGAGCTCAGCTTTGGCTGTTATATCGGATTCGAGTAATCCAGTAATCTCATCGCCCATGACTATTTCGGTTGGATTTTCACCTGCGAGTTTGAATCTTCTGGGAAATGAAAATTACGTAATCGTCTTTCGCGCCACAAAAAGTGACGGCAAAAAAATTATCGGCACGATTCCTTCAACGCAGTTAACAATTAATAATGCTGCGGTTTATTTTCAGGCGAAATATTGGGGAGTGTACCAGCATTTAAAAGTTGATGTGCCGATTGTGCAAACTATCGTTAAAGACTCACTTATTTCACCAACTTTGAAAGCTGATCCTACTGTTTCTGCACCGGCAATATCAGGTACCTATGCGGCCGGATGTAATAAACTGGGATTTTATCCCAATGCAGGCGCCGCAGCACCACAATCACGCACTGCTACTATGACATTTGGGGCAAATGCGACATTTACACGCAATGAATCGGAATTTGTTACCACCGACTGCTCGGGAAGTGTTTCGCACAATAAAAGCATCACCGGAAGCTACAAAACAGGATTTTTATTTGGCAGTGGATTCGCATTAGACGTAAATCTAACTACAGTGTCGGAAATTTACAACGACGCAGGATTAGTGGCCGGTGCAAACCAATACTTACGGTGCGGTTTAAATAACTGGGTCATTGGGCTTTCAAAAGACGTTGGAAATTGCCCGGATAATAAAGGGCCTAAAGCCAATTCCATTTACTACACCATTTATAGTCTTGATTCTACCGGTACGATTATGCGGTTAGGCTCAGATAAAGACCAAACTGTAAACAGTGCGGCAACAAGAACAACTGACCTCGATCCTGATCCAACTAACAACTTAACTAAAAAATAAATCCGGCTCCAAAATAAAGTCCAAAACCAAATGAGCTTTTTTTGTGCGCCAGGGCTTGACTAATGCTGTCGGTATCGTTTCCGCTTGCGGTTGTAGTCGTATCAGATGTTCCCGTAAAAGATTTTGAAAATTCCAAGAACGGAATGCCTAAATTAAGGCCTGTTTCTAAATGCCAAGCTGGCCGTTGATAATTTAACTTTAGCAATCCGTCGATGGCGGCAGCGTGAAGTATAGACTGATATTGCGCATAGGAATCGTCCGTACCGGTAGTTTTTTCAGCTGTTGCAGAAAATTTAACCTGAGAATAAGCCCAAGAAAACCCAGGCCCATAAGAAATATTCCAGTGATCCGAAAATTTTGTGGCTTTTAAAGCTGCAAACCGAAGCTGATATAGATTTGCCAAAGCACGAGATGCAATGCTGGTTTTTAAATTTGTGGGGTCGAAATCTGTTTGGGAATTTATCGACGGAAAAAACTGATAAATAAATTCTGGTCGGACGATCCAATTACTTGAAAAAGGCTTTTCATAAGCCAAATAGAGGCCTATGTAAGTCATTTTTACCTGGTCTCCAGAGGTCCAAGCGGATGCGTTTTTTTGGGTAAATTGTGCGGAATTAAATTTGGGAAGCTGAAACTGCACGGGTGCAATAATTGCTATCGGTAGTCCAATAATAAAAGCTTTTCGAACGAATTGATTGGGATCAAGATCGCTTCTAATACCGTCGGAAAATTCTTTTAAAGCTGTTTCATCCGCATCTGTAGGTACTTCTTTTGCTTTTTTAAAAACCGGACTCGTCCCTTCAATTGCCACGATTTGGTCTGCAGAAACTAAGCTAAATTGTTCAGATGACACTCTAACCGCTGAAAAAGATTTTTTGGCTTTTACTATGACTTCACATAACAAAGCAGTAATGTTTTCTTCTATCGGATTTTCATCGTAGACACAAACTTTAGTGCCAACTTTAAAGCCATCTGCGCTTCCCCGATTTACCACAAAATAAGCATTTCGTGCCGTTTCTCCAACGTGAACCACGCGCACAGCATCTGCCGCTCGAAGCGGTGTGATTGGCAAACAAATCAGCGTAAAAAATGTTAATAACTTTTGGCAAAAATTATCGCACTGGTAAGTTCGTTTCCCGATATAAAGCATTTTCCTTTTTTTCCTCTCATGGAAAGTGGCATACAGCGTGCAGTAACTTTTAACTGTTTTAAAAACTCACCGACTTCGGCAACATTTGTATCCAAATAGGATACTGCAAATCCAGAAGCAGAGTCATTTTTTTTATCGTGTTTAGTATCCGGGCTGTTGAAAAATTCCAAAAATTTTTCTTTTGAATGAATTTCTTGAGTATGTTCTTCTCGGAATTTGAAGGCCCTGTGAAACAAATTGTCTTGGATAGATTGCAATGTCTCGGGGATCGAAACGATAAATTCTTCCAAAGGGATGTTTTTTTTGTCTTTGGGACCATGGTCTCTACGTCCCACAAAGACAACGTTTTGTGCAACATCGCGAGGCCCAACTTCTACTCTTAAAGGTACGCCTTTTTTAATTTGATCCCAGGACTTTTCGCCGCCGCGCATATCACGGTTATCGATAAAAACCCGGACTGGGTCATTGGCGAATAGCAGCTTTTTTAATTGCGCCTGAAGATTTTTGGCATATTCCAAAACCAAGGCTTGTTCTTCTTCGGTCTTAAAAATAGGGATGATCACAACTTGCTGTGTAGCAACTCGCGGTGGCATAATGAGCCCATCGTCATCACTATGGGTCATAATCATCGCGCCGATTAATCTTGTGCTTACACCCCACGAGGTGGTCCAAGCTATATGTTCTTTACCATCTTTATCAGAAAATTTAATTTCTGATGCCTTTGCGAAATTTTGCCCAAGAAAATGCGATGTTCCGGCTTGCAATGCTTTACCGTCTTGCATCATAGCCTCAATGGTAAAAGTATCGACTGCGCCCGGGAATTTTTCGTCGGCGGTTTTTTCGCCTTTTATGACCGGAATGGCCAGACACTTTTCGGCAAATTCCGCATAAACGTCGAGCATTCGCATGGTCTCTTCTTGGGCTTCCTCAGACGTTGCGTGAACCGTATGGCCCTCCTGCCATAAAAATTCCGCTGTGCGAAGAAATAATCTTGTGCGCATTTCCCACCGCAAAACATTTGCCCATTGGTTAATTAATATAGGCAGATCACGGTAGCTTTGCACCCACTTCGAAAACGACGCTCCGATAATTGTTTCACTGGTAGGGCGAATGATAAACGGTTCTTCGAGTTCGCCTGCGGGCACAAGTTTGCCGTCTTTTTGTTCCAAACGATGGTGGGTAACAACTGCACACTCTTTGGCAAAACCGTCCACATGGGAAGCTTCTTTTTCAAGAAAACTCAAAGGAATTAAAAGTGGAAAATAAGCGTTAACATGACCTGTTTCTTTAAACTTTCGGTCGAGAATACTTTGCATATTTTCCCAAATCGCATAGCCCCAAGGCTTTATGACCATACAACCGCGCACGGCAGAGACTTCCGCTAGATCAGCTGCTTTGATGACTTGTTGGTACCATTCGGGAAAATCTTGAGAGCGAGTCGGTGTGATGGCGGTTGTTGGCTTTGACATAATTTCCTTGCTGTGGCATCGATTAGAAAAACTAATGATGCCACAGAGAAAACCTTTAGATCAATGTGCGAATGTACAAGACTCGTCACGGACTGCAGCTTTGATCACATCTTCGGCTAAAATTTGCTCAATTTTTAAAGCGCGATTTAGGTCAAAGATTCTGCGATCGATTTTTTTCTCTGAGCTGTTTTCTGGTAACGCTTCTTGCATTTGTGACCAGTTAATTTGTGATTTGACCAGTTGGCTTTCAGAAATTGCCGGGATTTTATGAGCGATCATTTCGCGGTCCGCATTAAAGGCTCGGTAACAAAGGGAATGATGTGCATCGATAAAATCAGCTACACCTACAAATTGATAAACACCATCTGCATCTTTCCAGTTGTTATCTCTTAAAACTTTACATTTTTCGTAACTCAAATAGCCAGGCAGTTGCTTGCCATTAGAATTTGAAATTTTTAAAAAATTGACAAATGAATCTCCCACGGCTTTTGAACTTGCCCCGGCTTGATTAACCCACTCCACAGCTTCTTCATCAGCTTCTTGCTCATGGGTGTAATAGCCTAGTTTTTGTACCGAAGTATCTGCCAGGTAACTTCCGGTTGCTTTCTCAAGGTCTCGATAAAAAGCTGTAACCGCACCTAGTAAGTCAGCATAGTTAGTAATATCTTGACGCATTAAATAAGGCATTGATATCAGCTGACTCGCCCAAATAAACAAAGTGGTGGACGAGCCAAGTGCTGGTACCAATTCGCCCGAGGGAAGTTGGCCTTGAGTTAATGCATTTTTAAGATCTGTAACAGCTTTTGGTAAATCGTCTTTTGATTCGATGGCGATTGTAGCAAGGCATTGGAGTGCTTGTTCTTCGAAACTCGTAAAAATTACTGAAGCTTCACTAGAAAGTCCAACTCCTGGAAACATTCCCATTTTAGTGCGGTCTGATTTGCTAAACTTTGCAAAAGATTTGCATTCTTCAGAACACTTTATTCCTTTTATTCCTGAACACTTTAATTTTGGCAGTCCTGCCAGTGCTGGAGCTAAAGCCGAGTGCAAGCTTTGTTTTTCGCCTTCTTTTAAAGCCACTAGTCTTGAGTAAACCAAAGTAGCTTTCTGGGCTTGGTCTCCAGTTTTTGCTAGTGAGTCATCAGCTACCGGTTTCGCAGCAACGTTTTTTTCGTCGATTTTATAAAAATAGCCATAGTCATCTCCTGCAGAGGTCTGGTGCGAGCGGTAAAAGTGAGCCAGTTCATGGGCAACCACGGTAAACAAAGCTTCTTCACTGAATTTAGAAATCATTGCTGTTGTAACATGAATAACCGGAACAACTTGCAGAATGGCTATGCCTTGAGGTTGCTTTTTTAAGGAACTCAAAGCCGGACTGATTTGACATTTTTCACCTTCAATCGAAACGTCTTCTCCGTTTGCGGAAACTTTAAGGCGACAGGCTTCGTTATTTTCGGTTGTAACTTTAGCGAGTTCTTTTAAAAGTGCTGTTTTACTTTTGCCTTCAACCGACCTAACACACGGTCCCGAGTAGCCAAATAAACGACCTAATTTTCGATCGATTAAAACATCGACTTCTGTGGTGTCTTCGGAGTAAGTTTTTTCGCCTACGGTAAGTTTTGAGGTTTCCAGACAAACCGGAACACCAGCAACAAATGCGTTGGGACTCTTGCTCGCCACAACCATGGCAAGTGGTTTTGGAACGGCTTTAAATTTTTGCGGGAATTTTTTGCGAAGTTGCCCGTCGATTTGATTTATCATCTTTTGAACCGCGGCAGTCGCTTCGTGAGATTCTGGCAAAGCCTGAGCTTTATCAATTTGCGAAAACGCCGTGACATTTTGAAAATACGTTTCGCGATCCACTGTGTACCAGTTGGAAAAACTAGTGTTTCGAACGGGTTCATTAGCATCGTGTTTTAATTGTGATTCGGAATTGCTTGACGTGTTCTTGCCACAGCCTGTGACGTTTAAAAGAACACCTGACAGTGCACCCATAGAAAGTGCCAAAAGACTTTTTCGCATAACGCCCTCCTCCCCGAGAACTTAATAACTACCTTGTTACTTCGCCATTTCTGCGCCTTACTTTTTTCAACCTAACCCCCGTTAGATGAAAAAAAGGTCCTACTCAGTTTGCTTTGCCCAATTCCCCACAAACTGAATAGGTTCCGACTTTGGCCCGCATAACCCTCCTCGCCCCCTGATGGATAAATGACAAACAAATATCCTAAAAGTCGAATAGCTAAATTAATGAATTAACTGAGCTTTTCGCGACTTTTTACAAAACTGACTAAGCGGCCAATATTCAAACTCTAAATAGTATTTGACGCAAAAGCAATAACTTTTTTGCGATATTTTTTTGATGATTTTTTTTGGGTGATTTTTTTATATCTATTCGGGCAAAAACATATCGCCAGAAAATTCAAAAAGCAAGTCGTCACTTTGATCTTCGGCTTCTTCAGTGGGTTTTTTACGCGATTTTGGCGCTTGCACGTCTTTAGCAAACTCTTGAAAAATAATTGAGTCAAAATCTCCTAGTGTCGACCGATCGCCCATAAGTTCCATGATCTTAGAGAGAGTTAAAGGTTTTTTGTCCTGCCGTTTTAAAAGATATTCTGTAAAAGCACAAGCGATGCTGACAATTCGCGCCATGCGAGAGATACCATTTTTAATATCTTCTTCTTGACGGCCTGATTTTTTGCCGGGAAAACCAAGGCCGGTAAATCGCTCGCGATATTCTTCCATCACCCGAATAGTGGAATCGTGAAATTTTAAACCTTTGGCCACAAGTTCGCGAATTTCCTTTATTCCTGCGGTAGATATGCAGTGAGTTTGAATGGGCTTAAATAAGTACGTGCAATTTCTTTCCAAATCATGCAACAAAGCCGACTGCACGGTTAATTTCGATTCGCGTTTTGCCAGCTGCAAAGAGTTATACGCGATACAGCCAGACAGCATAGCTGTTGCTGCGTGATGATCGTAGAGATGCGGCTCAGATCCAATTGCGGTGACCAAAAAGTTTACCACATCGATGGTTTTAGGAATTTTAGAAACAAACTCGGAGGCCGCGTGAGTGATGCGGAAAAAAGTTTCGCCTTCCAGAGTTCCTTTTACGGTAAACTGGCTGGTATTGGAAAGTAAGTTATAGCGATCTTTTACAAAGTTATCAAAAATTTCGGGATTTTTTTGAGCGATTAGGTCGAATTTTTGCTGCCTATCTTTGGTGATTAAAGCTTCATACTGGGTAAAGTGATCGCGTTTTATGCACACTCTCGTTTGGGGCGAATATTCTTTGACGATTTTCAAAAGTTCGCGCACAAGACTGTGATTAAATTCTATGGGTTTAATAAATTCCACAAGATCCCAACCCGACAACAAATAAAGTGGAAATTGAACTTGCTCTATATTCAAAAAGCAGCGCAGAAAATCGTTTTGCAGAGGCATGAATTTTTGTCTAGTGTTAGCGTCCATTTTGTAAAAGTCACAACGCACCCGCCATTCGTCTGGGATAACAAATTTTGGGGGAATTGATTTTGCTTGCTCTGTCATTGATAAATTTTTCTACAAGAGGACTTTTTTCAACCGTATCTCTTCTGTAATTATGGTCTTTTTTAATTTAGATGTATCGGGAAAATTTTGCCTAAATACTAATACCTTAAAACAACGACAACTGCGTCTGTTAAGGTTGAAAAATGCTCATGTTCCAGTCTATCCACTATTTTTTTTTCGCCATTCTGCTAAGTTTAGCTTCTTGTTACTAGGGTGCAATTTTTCTGCGGTAGTAAAGTCTTCTGAAATATTCCCGTCGACGTCTTTTCTAGCCTTTGGCATCGGCCTTTACCTTGACTTAAACTTTGCGCGTGATCTTGATCCTCACCGGGAGGCGTTTGCCGTTCACCTTTTCATATAAAATTCCAGAGCGCGAGTTTAGGCAAATCGTTCAAGGCAATGCCTTAAGTCGACGTTCAAGATCACGCGAAAAGTTTAAGTCAATGTAAAGGCAAATGCCAAAGGCTAGAACAGATGTTGACGCCGTAAGCACAAGAAACCATTATCAGCGCAAAAAAATGCACCCAGTATCTACTAAACTCTAAATATTTGATCTTTATTATGCTATCCTTACAATTGGCGACCGACCTGATAAGGCTCTTTGAACGCTGGAGAACCGATACTTTTACTTAAGGGAGCCACATCCCCAGACGGTGTGCAAGCCCTCCGTCATTTTGGGTCTCAATCGAGACCACACGATAGCAATTTATTGCAATCATGGTTGACATGTAGAGGGAAGCCTAAAGTTTGGGTCGATGGCACCCACCTTTATCGGTGGGTTCTCCCAAGCTCGACATTCTTATCTTGCTCGGTCGTCACTTCCTGGTATCCTGTGCAAATGAAAAATATAAACGTACCTCAGCTAAAATTGTCGTCACGCATATCGAATGTTTCTGCCTCTCCAACAATCGCACTCAACGCAAAAGCCCAAGCTTTGGCAGCCACCGGAAAGAAAATTTTAAACTTTACGGTGGGTGAACCTGATTATCCTACTCCGGGATTGATTGTGGATAAAGCCATTGAAAGTTTGAGGGCTGGCAAAACAAAATATTCAAAAGCCGGCGGAAGTCCAGGTTTAGTTGAAGCGGTCAGACTTAAATTACAGAAAGAAAATCATCTCGAATTTTCAACTTCAGAAATTGTTTGCGGGATCGGCGCCAAGGAAATACTGTTTCATATTTTTTTAAGCGTTCTAAATGACGGCGATGAGGTGCTTTTAACGGCTCCGTGCTGGGTAAGCTACGCAGACCAAATTAAAGCAGCCGGAGGCATTCCGGTTATTATTCCATTTGATGGGTCGGGATGCGCGCCGGGCGAAAAATACAAAGTTGATTTGAAATCCGTAAAAAAATCTTGGACCAAAAAAACTAAAGTTTTTGTTTTAAATTCTCCAAATAATCCCGCCGGGTATGTTTTTTCAAAAGAACAGCTGCAAGAACTTGGTGCATTTTTACAAAGCGAAGACTGCTGGATTTTATCTGATGAAATTTACGAATACATGGCTTTTGATGCGCCGCATATTTCACTTCTAAATTTATTTCCTGACTTAAAAGATCGGTTTATTTATGTGAATGGACTTTCTAAAAGTTTTGCGATGACGGGATGGCGTGTTGGGTATATGGCAGGCCCAAAGGAAGTTGCAAATATGGTTAGGAATCTGCAAAGTCATTCGTCCACTTGCATCCCGGCATTTATTGAAGATGCGGCCGTTGCAGCACTGAAAGCAGGCAAGGAACTGATGCAAAACGAAATTCAAGACCTAAAATCCAGACGCGACTTTGTGGTTCAGGCTTTTGCCGAAAAGATTCCTTTTATCACTCCAAATGGAGCGTTTTATTTGTTCCTGGATGTGCGCCAATATCTAAAAGTTAACCAAACTACCGTAAATCTCTGCGAACAGATTTTGGAAGAGTGCTCGCTTGCTGTAGTTCCTGGAGAAGCTTTTGGCGTTCCAGGATTTTTGCGCTTTAGTTACACGCAGCCACGAGAAATTCTACAAGCTGGAATTTCGAAACTTTTGCAATTCTTTGGTCAGTAATTGGCTTAAGATAAACCCCTCATTACAGAGCAAATGAGTTTTTTGACTTGATGCGAAAAATAGAGTGAGTTTCTAATGTGGCATCAGGGTCTGTGGGAGTTACAACCGTTTTTTCAATGAGTTGGAAAGGGCAGAATTCAAAGAACTGATCAGGGGTTGTAAAAAACTCGCGTCCGTATTTCTGAGTATCGTTTTTATAAAAAACTAAGTTGTGTAGAAATAATTTACCTGGAAAGTGTTCTAACATTTGACCGAAAATTTTGTTTAGCATCGGCAGAATATACCAAGTAATTTCGGCAAAAATAATGGCGTCATTATCTTTGTATTTGACTATGTCTTGGACATCTCCAGCTTCAAATCTAATTGCTGGAAATTTCTGACGCGCAGCTGCGATGGCTTTGGGCGAAATATCAATACCAGTAACTTTGCAAGCAGTGTTTGAAGCGATAAGATTAGCTAAAAACCCATGCCCGCAGCCAAATTCAACTGCCGATGCAATTGCAAATTTTTTAATATTGAGCATGGTCAAATAGCGCGGTATGGATTCAGCCCCTAAAGATTGGTGCCAAGGGTCAGGAAATTTCTCGTACATTTCTTCAAATTTACCAATAAACTGGCCATTTTTTATAACAAAATCTTGATATTTTTCGCTCACTAAGTCCACCATGTAGTTGTTAGCCTAAATGTATTCAAGGTGAGTTAAATATGCAATTTCAATTTTGCAATAAAACCGACAAATGGCTTAACGCCACTTCGTTAATTAGAGTCTGTGGCGTCTCCCGCCGGCGAATAAAACCACTATGTTAAATTTGAGGAGAATAAGGCGCGAAGTGACGAAAAAAGCGGAGTTTACTTAACAGTAAATGAGCATTTTTGAGTTACGAGCAACGCAGTTATCGTTAATTTAACATAGTGGTATCAGCCTTTGGTCACTTTTGTTTGATCGGTGGTGTATACGTTCGGTAATTTTTTGGTTTCGCGAATTAAGTATGCTTGTTGATTTTTAAGGTAGCGAACAATATTTTGGTTGGCGGGCTCCGTCCGCAGTTTGTCGATTTCATCTTGAATTCCGTTGATTTTTTCAACGTCATTTTCCTTGCGATATATTTCGTCAAGCACATTGTTAAATGTGTTTTTTTCGACCTCGGTAAGACCCGAAGTATTCGTATAGCGGTGATACTGGCTGACTTTCATCGGGTCAGTATCGACTACAACATTGCCGTCAGCTTTCTTTTCAATAACAACTCCCGGTTCGGTGTAGATTCCGGATTTTGCAACTACGTCACCAATATGCGCCATAAAAAATTCTCCTTACTTGGTTGATTTTAACTTACTTTCACTTATCATAAAAATCTTTGGCTCTACTTTTGCGGCGAACATAAAATGCGAAAGTTCCGAAGTAAGATACTGGGACAGCACGAAATTTTTTTTAGGTTCTTGTCCGAGTTCTTCGATCTTAGTTTGCAGCTGTTCAATTCTTTGCTCCGGGTTTTCAGCTTTTTTCACATCATCCATAATACCGTTAAAACGCTCTCGATCGCTGGAATCCAGTCCATTCACATAGCCGTGGCGAGTCGTTTCTTGAAGACTTTCCTTGGCACGATCTAGGGTTGTCTGGTGCCCGATAGGATTCTGCTTAACAACAACAGCCGGAATTCCCGATGGTGTGAAAACAGTGTCTCCTGTGCGAAAAGTTGGCATCTTTGAAACCCTGCTTGCTTTAAGTCTTTGCCCTTATTATTGAGTATATGGGAGATAGCGAGCGCGTACAAACCACCAGGAAATTAATTCCAATTTATTAACGCGAGCCTTTGGGTTGATTTGTAACCCATTAAAAGCATTGGATAATTTTGATTTTTTTTCTGGCGTTTTTTAAATTAAAGCAAATTCTATTTCTTGCCGAAATACTTAATATGGGCAAAATATTATCACTACAAAAGTTTCAGAATCAAAAACGCAAGCGTTTTTTAATTCGGCACTCCGCTCGACTTGATGCCCAAGTAACTTCATTTATGAAGGCACACTTAAATGCTACTTGGGAAGGCTCCATAAGCCAGTTTTGTGAGGCAAAAAAACTCGATCGAGAATCGGTTTGGGACTTAGAAGAATTCAGAAATGGAATTTATGACTGGCTTTATCGTGAACTGACTCCAGGTCTGACTGAAGTTTTAGCTAAAAATTACTGGTTTGACCCGAGTATTATCACATCAGAATGGCTTACGGATCTTATGATTAACCACCTGGTCAATGATCTAGATGTAGGCCAGGTTCAATACCTATGAACTGTATCAATCTATTATACGTCGTATTCTAACCGTTCGGCGACCTTAGTAGCAGGAATAACAAATCCTTCGGCGATTTCCCTAAGAGCCGTTACGGCCTCGGCATTTTTAGCGCGAACCAACGGGGTCTCACCTTCCATTAGCTGACGGGTTCTGTGGGCCGCCACAGCAACAAGTACAAATCGGTTTTGAATCTTACTAAGACAGTCTTCAATAGAAACGCGTGCCATATTTAACCTTTTTTGCAAAAAACTAATCGAAAAGACCTCCAAACGTAACCTGGCTGACTAATGCCGTCAATCCATTTCTATGTTAAGATCGTCTAATGACCAGAAATATTTTAATTGCCTTTATAATCACCTGGATGTGGCTTGGTTTTGTTCCAAAAACAAATTCAGTATTTGCGAAAGGCACATCTAAAAACAATGTTGCGGCACTCTATGGCGCGGCCCAAAAAGATTTCAGTTTAAACCAATATAAAAGTGCTTTGCAAAAACTTAATGCTTTGATCAGTAAATTTCCGCAGTACGAACCAGCAAAAATTTTACTGGCAAAAAGTTTGTACCGAACCGAGCGTTTTAATGATGCACACACGGTTTTTGCAAGATTAAATCTCGAAAGTTTGGATGCTGAGACAAGTTATGAGTATGGTTTTAGTTTTTATTCTGCCGATCAATTCGATCCTGCATTAAAAGCCTTTAAGCGTGTTCCAAGTAGCAATGCCCTATATGATTTAGCGCAGTATTATGGAGCGGTCTCGGCGATCAAACTTCGGCGTATCAAAGAAGCAGAAGAAATGATTGAAAAAGCTGTTGTGTTACCAGATAAGCTTAGTAAAAGCCGCGTACTACTAGTAAAACACATCGAAGCCATGCGTTTAATGGAAGAACAAAAGGATCTAAAAAACCAGCGCACTGCCGTGCAAAAAGAAAACGCCACTGACCAGCAGAAGACGCAGCAGAAGACTCAGCAAAACGAAATTCTAAAAAAGCCACAAGTTGTGCCTGTTGTTGTTTTTAAGGATCCCTTTCCTAAGCGCAGCACTTATCTTGCACCGGAATTTGACAATCGCTACCTCGGTGTTATGGACGATGATAAACTAGAACGTTACGCAAAATTAGAATTTTCAACCATCGATACCGTGCAAGATTTCCGGGGGAATTCTACCGACACCTACCGCGCCCAGAAAGGTGCGTTTAAGTTTGCCGCAGGTCCGTCGTTTTTTTTGCCTAAAAAATTTAACGGCAAAGAAATGGTTTTAGGAAGCCAATTTTACTTAGGCTATGAAGACCAGAACGCCAAGGGCCGACGAGAACGCATAGTGGTTTCAGAAGATACGGATAATGTGCCGCGACTTGAACAAGATCCGACGCAAACAGTCCATTCCAAAATTGGTTCTGCAGGCTTCACCGGTTGGTTTGAAGTGCCGCTTCCGAATTCGTTTTATATGGGTACCAGTGCGCAGTATTTTTCACTTTTCCCAGATCTTGAAACTGGACAGCGAGTGGGAAGACTGGACTATTCGCTGTTCTCTGGTTTTCGTGAGTATCCACATACGGCGCGTGTAAAATTTACTTATGAAAATGTTTTAGATAACAACAATCGGGCGTCAGGAAGTGTTCTAATTACTGAGATTTTTTATCGTTATAATTTGCCTTTTAAAATGTCGATCGAGCCAGGGGCGACGGTTAAATATTTTAACTACTTAAGTGAAATGGTTAACGGGCCAGATTCGAGTGCAGCTATAACGGCAAAGATTTCCCAGTCACTGCCGTTGGGTTTTGCGCTGGGAACTTTCGGTAGTTATGAGAATCAACTTAGCTACTCGCAATATAAAATCAACCAAACAGAACAGGCAACGGCTGATGGAATAGTTACCACAGGAGAAATTTATTTAATTGCGGAACCCACCGCCTGGATTTACGGAAAAATCGACCAGACTCTATCGCAAACAAGGTGGACTGCCAAAGATCCCGAAAAGCAAAGTTTGGTGGACAAAAATATTTCGGATTATTTTTCAAGATTAACCATGACTGCGGGGATTAATTTAATTTTTTAAAATGACTTCAACAATCGAAAAAAATTGGTTTGAAAATATAAGCGCATGTTTTGTTGATGAAACTTTGCAGGTGCAGCCGGCAGTTCTGATGGATAACCGCAATCGAGCGGCAAATATGGTTAGCGATTATTTGCAGAAAAATATCATTGAAGCTCTCGCGATATTTAATTTGCGTGCCCAAAAAAAAATTAATTTTATACCACATCGACCAGAAAATGGATTCAGCCTGATACGCGGCACTCGGCGAAGTAAGGTGATGTTTGAACAGGATTTTTTGCAAATTGAAACTTCGCAAACACAAGGCTACGAAATGTTTATAACCGGAAAGGAACTTTTGCAATTGGAAATTGATCCTTTTGGAGGGATAGAATGGAAAATGCAAGATTTTGTTTTTATAAGTAATGAACATTTGGTGAAAAAAATTTTTTTGAGTATTCTAAATTCTGACTTAAAGGAGAAACTCAAATGAAATTCGAATTTCCAAAAAAACAACCCGCTGAGATCGTAGAAAGTATTAAGGAGGCAATGGGCGCAAGACAGCTTTCTGATATGGTTAGTTTTGCGGTAGACGGAAATAATATCAAGGTCACTATATCTAAGCTCGGAACTTCGACACTACAATTTTTGGTCAAACAAGGCGCGGATAAAACGGAAATTTCGTTGGGTGAGGAAAAGATTGCATTCACTCACAAGGTTTTTAAGGAAGAAGTAAAAACAAAACTTGCGGCTATTATTAACAAGGCTGGCGGCAAAGTTTTAGGTTAAGTATGCAAGGGAACTTACCATTTTAATTGAGCCTGAAGTTGCAACTTCATGTAGCGTTCCCCAATGGACCCGTCGGATGTCTTATAAAAATCATTGCCGTAGTCGATAATGAAACCATATTGAATATCATCGATCGGCTCGGCAAGTAGACCTTGCAATTTCCAGCCTAGTCCGGACACAGAAGTTGCTTGCTGTTTGGAGCCATTGTATCCAACACGCCCAAATCCAAATAGCGGAAGTGAGGCATCAATGCTCCAATTTAGTCCATAGGGCACTTGTTTTAACAAGCCAGATACGCCTGCAAAAGGTCCAAACTTTAATATATCTGTGCCTCCAAAGTCGCTGCCACTTACATTGCGCGTACTAAAATCTCCGACAACACCGGCACGAAAAGTATTTAATTCTGTTGGCATAACTGATGGGGATAAAGTCCAAGTAGGTTGCGCAAAAATTTTAAAACCAAAGAAATTTCCACCTAGAAATATTTCTGCGCCGTAATCTACAGTCATTCCTTCCACAGGTTTTTTTGAAAGCAAAATTCCAAAATCTGTAATGAGCCAAATGGGCCATTTTGAAGAGCCATCAAAATCAGGGCCTGAAATGGAGAAATCATAGGTCCCGCCAAATAGTTTATAGGATTCGGCGTAGTCTTTGTGCTGTTTTCTAAAACGAGCCCAAGACAATGATTCACCGTCCGAAACGTCAACCTTTTCAATATGTTCTGGCGAATTTGATTGTTTAGAGCTGTCATTTTCAGTTTGAGATTCGATGGGTGTCTGCAAAGGGGTCTGATTTGGTTCTTCGGGGTCGCTTTCAGCTTTGCCGGCGGTCGGCGATTTTCCACGGCTGGGTGTCTTCGATGGATCGGAATACAGGGGCTCAGCGATGGTTGATTCCTGAATAGCTGATTCGTCTGACTCAGACACCCGGAACATCTTTCGCGACGGAATCTCTGGAATTTTAATTCCGTCCCCCGGCAAAATAGAATTTTCGTAAACTTGATCTTCAATTTTCGCAATAGTCGTGGATTTTTTCACATCCACTGCTTTGACGCGGCCCACCCGGTTTGAATTAAAAGTTAACCATGCTCCCGTAGCTGGGTGAAGCGACTCCACAGACGAACGGTACACCTCAAATTTCGCACCTTCCGAGACACCCTGGTCGGCACCAGCACCGATTGTGGCATAGGGTCCTTGGGTGGCAATAATAAAACCGTCCACAGGCAAGCGATTTACCAATCGGAAAACAAGCTTTTCAATGAAATCTTTCACCGCTTTTTTATCTTTCAGATTTTCTAAGCTCATCGCATCGGACTCGTACAGGTAGGTCTTAAGCTCTGGACTTAAAATCTCGGTTACGAAATGTATCGTTTCACCGGTGTTAGAAATTTTCATGCGCAGTAAACCGTCCATTTCATACTGGGAGGTAAGTTGCCTTCGGCCGTTCCCACTCGCCCAAAGTTTTGCAACAAGATCGGAATTTATTAAACGAAATCTTTTGGTTTGTTCAACCGCAGAAAAAAAATCCTGCTGGTGCTGGGAGAAAAATTCTTGATAGGTTGTGTCGTCTGAGGATCCAGCTAACTGCAATGGAGCGACCCCCACACGCAAAATTTTAGGAACCTTATCTGAAGCCAATAAAACATCAGATAAAGCAAATAAAATAAGAAAAAGTCTAGTCAACTTTTTCAGAATGGTGTGCACTACCATCAAAAGACATTCTCCGTTTCACGTTTTCAGAAATAGTTTCAATATGAACTGGTCTTGACCAGATTTTATAGAGATTCTTTAAAGTTTCCAAGGCGAAATCACCTTTTAAATCATCCCCGTCGAATTCATGCTGCAATAGAAGCTCGCCGCGGTTCTTAAAGTTGCCATCGATAACTCTAATGATCGGCTGGCCAAAATTGGTAATTTGTTTCAAAAATTTATGCTTAATTTCTTTAAAATTTCTGTTCGAAATCACGTACTCATTATTTTTTTTGTCGAAATCATAGATAAAAAGTTTATGCATATGACAAAAATCTTCATCAAGAAATTCATCGATAAATGTCACATCATTGTGGATTGCGCGGACTTCAAATATTTTCGCTTTACCCAGCTTTAAATCTAGATCCCAATTTTTTCTTTTAATGGGATCATCACACATATAATAGTCCAAACCAAATTGGCCGCGGTCCCAGCGTCTCTCGATATGTCGAAAGAGTTCTATACCCATTTTATAAGGATTTAATTGACCAGGCTGTGCAGCCACCACGCCCGCATAATGATCGCAGTAATCAACAATTTCCGAACCATCAAGTGGTGCGAGTTCGGTCATCATTTTTGAATGCCAGTAAGTCGCCCAGCCTTCGTTCATTATTTTGGTTTGCCCTTGAGGTGCGAAATAGTAACTTTCGTCTCGAACAATTTCGAGGATCTTTTTTTGCCACGCATTGAGCGGCGCGTGTTCAATTAAAAACTTCAAAATATCTTTTTCCGGATTTTCTGGAAAATGCTGGGTACGCATGCTGTCTTCGTCGATTTTCTTCTGTTGGGCCGAAATAAAATCGGCCGGATTGACATATTTATCCATATAGCTTTTCGACTTAAGGCGCGAAACATGCTTGGAATCTTCGAAAGCCTCAGGCTCGTTTTTCTCGGGTAATGCTTCTTTAAATGGAAGATGAATATCGATAAGATTTTCTAAGGATAAACAAACATCCAAAAAATTTTCTACGATGTCATGTCCAACGGAGTCGATTGCTTTGCGCACAAAAGTTGCGTGATTTGCCATGGAATCAAGCATTTTTCTATTGGTTTTCGAAAACCAATAATTATTTTTGAAAAAATCACAGTGACCCAAAACATGTGCCACCACGGTTTTTTGGTAAACCATGCTATTGGCACGAAGAAGATAGGCGTAACAAGGATTATTGTTTATCACCATTTCGTAAATAATCGATAGACCATACTCGTAACTTTTGGCGATGCGGTCAAATTCCATCCCAAAACGCCAGTGTGGATAGCGCGTCGGGAAGCCACCGTAAGAAGCAATTTCCGCCAATTGATTGTAATCGATAAGTTCAAAAATCGTCGGAAAAAAATCAAGCCCAGCTTTGCGAGCAGCATCTTCCAAATACTTAACCATTAAGTCTAAATCTGGCGTTAAATTAGTGTTTGCGTACATTAAATTTACCCGAAATCCTTATTTACCTTTTCCAAGAAACACTTTTAAAGCATCCATTATTCCGTCGCGATCTTTAATCTGAGTGAAAATCATCTTTTGATGCTGTTCGCCAAAATTTTTGGTCAAATCGCGCAAAAATTGTCCAGATCCGTAGCGGGATTCAACCTGACCATAACAAAACATATTGGTAATCGGTGTAATTTCATTGTCTAAAAGTTTCATACATTCTGCCGTGTCATTTCCCGACCAATTGTCGCCATCGCTAAAATGAAACATATAAATATTCCATTCACTCGGCGAAAAATTTTCCTGAATGATTTTTAATGCGAGTTTGTAGGCGGAACTTATTAACGTGCCGCCACTTTCCTTGGTGCGGTAAAACGTGTTTTGATCGACTTCTTTAGCTGCAGCATCGTGAATAATATAGCGCCTTTCAAGGCCTTTATACTGAGTCGAAAGGTAGGTATCTAGCCAAAAACTTGTGAGCCGAACAATTTCTTTCTGTTCATCTCCCATGGATCCAGACACGTCCATCATATAAATGATCACCGCATTCGCAACCGGCTGTTCAAAAACTTTAAACGACCTATACCGCTTATCTTCTTTAATCGGAATGATCATCGGATCGTCTGGATTATAAGTCCCAGACGAGATGGATCGTTTCAGAGCTTCTTTAAATGTTCTGCGAAAATGCCTTAAACTTTCTGGGCCTTGATTGAGAATTCCTGAATATTTATAAAGTTTATCATTGATGTTTTTTTTGCCTTTATTTTCAATATTTGGCAATTCGAGTTCTTCACTTAAAATTTCTGCAAGCTCTTCAAGACTTATATCTACTTCCAACGAATGCTGACCTTCACCTTCGCCAGCTTTCCCTTTTCCCGGCTGAGGCTGACCCGGGCCAATGGGATCGCCAGCGTCACCCTCTCCTTGGCCAACGCCACCTTTTTCATTAGAACCAAACTGAAACTGCGGCAAATCAATGCGCGGCAAAGGAATTGTTACGTATTTTTTACCTTGCTTTCCAACAAGGTCACCGTTGGAAATAAATTTCTTCAGCTGGCCTTTAATTTTGCCGCGCACAATTTTACGGAATCGGTTTACGTCGGATTCCATATTGGTAGGCATACAGTCTCCCGCCTTGGATTTTTTAAACTTATTATCTCTCAGCTCTTAGAATATCCCCGCGCGCAAAAATACTAGCAACAAATCCTAGGGCATCACTGGCACAAATATCACAGTAGCCATAATTTTTGATAAGCCGGTTTTTTACAACATCGATTTTTGCCTGAGTTTCTTTATCGACAACGCTTGACACTAAAGTCGTAAGTTTAATTGTGTCTTTTTGATCTTCAAATAGTTTCAATTCAAGCGCACGATGAAGTCGTTCATTGGTCTTAAAGTCGAATGACTTTTTCTCCAATGCCAATGCACCAATATAGTTCATGATCTCCCTGCGAAAATCATCTTTGCGGTTTTCTGCAATGTCGATTTTCTCTTCAATAGACCGCATCAATCTTTCATCCGGTTCTTCGGCTTGTCCGGTAAAATTATTGCGAACTTTTTCCCGTTGAATATAGGCTTTTACATTATCAATATAGTTGCCGCAAAGTTTTCCAATGGCGTTTTCATCTGCGGAAATAGCGCGTTGAACTTCGTGTTTTACTATGTCTTCGTACTCGCGCTTAACTTCCGAAAGCATTTCTTTGTAATGTTTTCTCTGCTCTTCATCTTTAATTAGAGCATGTGTTTTTAAACCCGATTCGAGTTCATTTAAAATAATAAAAGGGTTCACACAGCCCTTCCCTTTGTCTAAAACAAGCGACTGCGAAATCTTATCTTGAATATACCGCGGGCTAATTCCGTCAAGGCCCTCGCGATTTGCGTCTTTGCGCAGTTCTTTAACGTTATCTTCGGTAAACTGCTGAGTGGTTTTACCATTATAGAGTTTAAGTTTTTGCATTAAGGTTAAATTTGCTTTTTTGGGTTCTTCTAGCCTGGTCAAAACTGCCCACATAGCACCCATTTCAAGCGTATGCGGTGCAATATGAATGTGCGGCACTGTTGTGGCGTTGTAGCTTTTTTCGTAAATCTTCACTTCTTCTTTAAGCTTTGTAATATATGGGACATCGATTTTTACCGTTCGGTCTCTAAGCGCTTCCATAAATTCATTGTTTTGCAATTTTTTGTATTCTGGCTCGTTAGTATGACCGATAATCACTTCATCGATATCGCATTGTGCGAATTTCTTGGGTTTGATTTTGTGTTCTTGGCTTGCCGTTAGCAAATCATAAAGAAAAGCTACGTCGAGTTTCAGCACTTCGATAAATTCAATCATGCCGCGGTTAGCGACACAGAATTCGCCATCGAAATTAAATGCTCTTGGATCGGAATCCGACCCATATTCGGCGATTTTACGGTAGTTTATATCGCCCGTTAATTCGGTAGAATCTTGATTTTTTTCGTCTTTAGGTTGAAAGGTGCCTATTCCTATTCTGTCGCGCTCAGAAAGCACAAGCCGGCGGACTTCAATATGGGTTTTTACCATTTTTTCCCAGTCGCCCTGATAATGTCGCAACAGTGCGTTGTAAATAAAGCGGCTCGACGGATTTAAATCACCTTCTAAACGAACCGATTCAAAACGTTGGCGACCTTTGTTGATCATATCAAAAACGATATTCCGACGTTCTTCAGGAATTAATAATAGTGGATCTTGATTCATGGGGCATGGGACGACGTCGTCCATTTTTAAAATTTCGCGTAGGTTTTTCCAAGTGTAAGTGTAAAGACAGCCTTCGGGGGTTCTAGAGTAATGCTCAATTCCTTTTTTGAGAAGCCGAGCGATGGTGGATTTGGAAGATCCAACTGGACCATGAAGCAGTATAACGCGTTTTTCAGGTCCGTAGCTTTGCGCGGCCGCTTTTAGTGTATTTACAAGTTTCATCAAATGAACATCAAGGCCAAAAATAGCATCTTTTCCGTGATCGATCGGATCATCAAAAAAATTGTAATGGGTTATTTCTTTTTTGTATTCGATATAACTTCTTGAGCCATAGGTCTCAACCATGTCGTACATTCTTTGAAAGGCATTGCGAGCAAGTGATGGTCGCTCTAAAACCATTCCTAAATACTGTTCGAAACTTCCTGTCCAATTTAATTCGGCGAATTGCTTGTCAAATCCGCCGCTTTTTATCGTTGCAATAATTTCTTTGACATTCATAGATTCACCCATTTGATAAAATTGAACTTATAGATTACTTTATCACAGACAAGAAAAAAGCAAAAACATTTATCAACTCAAACCTAAGAACATCACACAAAAGTCTAATTCCCAACCGTCAACGCAAAAAAAGAAAAACAAGAAAAAATAAAACTAGATTACTTTTTTTGTTGAATAGCAAGAATCCGATCTACAAGTTTTTTGCGAAATGGGCTGTCATTTGGTACAAATGCAGAAATGTGCCCCGCCCAAGGCACCTGCCAAAATTCTTTTGGATCATTAGCAGACTCAAAAAGATTTTTGGCTGCCGCAAAAGATACGACTTGATCCAGAGCGGAATGCGCGATGATCACCGGAGTTTTAATTTTTAAAATGTAGTCAATCGGATTAAACTCGGAAGAGATAAGCAAATAAGGTAGCCATTGAAACGGCCATGTAATCCACGTGGAAGAGAGTTTTTCTTGAGCAATGGAGCGGTAAGAATCAAATGAAGACTCAACAATAAGAAGTTTCAAATTAGGAATTAAAGATTCAGCAATAACCGGGACGGCGACGGCGCCACCTAAACTTTGCCCAATAACAATAATATTCTTTCCGGGAAATGTAGTTGCGGCCCACTTTAGAACTGCTTTCCCATCGACAATTAAACCTGATCGCGAAGGCTTTCCGGTCGATTTTCCATAACCACGATAGTCAAATGTCACAAGATCAAAACCAGCGTCAACAAGCCACAGAACATTTAAAAAGTGCGTCGACATATTTTCGGCATTTCCGTGAAACTGAATAATGACGGTTGAAGAATTCATTTCGGGAGGGATATGCCAAACTTTTAAAACTTCTTTATCTTCTGTTTCCAAATTAATTACGCTAAAAGTTTTTCCAAATTTTTTGGGACTGTAAAATATTGGCTCTTGGGGATAATAAAAAACCGAATTGCAACTTGCAAAAAATAAGACCGTCAAAATTTTTGTAAAAGATACTTTCATCAAATTCCTGTCTGAGGCATAATACGATAAAGTTTGAATGAAATTATAGGAGTTTATGTGAAAAAATATCTATTAAACATCGCTGCAGCCGCTTCATTTCTGCCGCAATCGAGTTTTTTATTTGCCAGCGATGTGAAAAAAACCGCGCCGACTGTACCATCTTCGCCAACTGTGGCACCGCCGACTAAGCCAAGCGCGCAACCTGATGAAACTCCTGTGAACGGAAAACCATTTGTTCATGAAATTTCTGATGTTGTTGATGGTGCAGCAAATAAGGTAAGAAAACGCACAAAAGGCGATCATTTTGCTTCCCCGAAACCAACAACTAAGTAGTGTACGCCTAAATGTATTTGATGTTAGAATTTCGTTTTAGATTTTTAAAGGAGACCTTATGAAATTTGTGAAGAATGCAGCAGTGATTTTTTGTTTAGCGGGTTTGGCTCAAGCAGCCAGCGCCAAGGGTTATGGAACCGCAGGTTGCGGATTAGGATCGCTGGTGTTCAATGATCAGCCAGGAATGATTCAGATATTAGCAGCGACCACTAATGGAACATCAGGTAGTCAGACTTTTGGAATATCTTCGGGTACCTCTAACTGTACGCCTGGATCCAAGATGGCACAACTATCACAGCAACAAGATTTTGTTGCTGCTAATTTTCCAGCGCTATCCAAAGATATGGCACGCGGTGAAGGCGAAACTTTAACTGGTTTGGCATCCTCGTTAGGTTGTAAAATGGAAATTATGCCAACGGTGGCAGCACAACTCAAAACTAACTATGGTCGCATTTTCGCTGCTCCTGGTGCGATTTCTGTATTAAAAACCACCAAAGAAGTTTTGAAAAATAATTCCGCAACATTTACTGGCTGTGACGCGTTAATTTAATTAAATATTAAGGAAAATAAAATATGAGAATTTTGAATCATTTAGTTTTACTTGGAATGGTCACACTTGCAGGAAGTGCATTTGCTGATAAAAAAGTGAAAAAAGAAAAGAAAGAAAAGAAAGAAGTTGTGGAAACGACTGAGACCAAAAAAACTGAAGAAACAACTTCCGAGGAAAAGAAACCAGCTCATACAAATGGCTATGAATCTCATTATGGTATGGCTGGTTGCGGGTTAGGTTCCATAGTCGGTAAAGAAATGAAATGGGGTAATAATAGCGCTCAAATACTGGCTGCAACCACGAATGGAACGGCATACAGCCAGACTTTCGGAATGACATTTGGAACATCAAATTGTGTGGACAGTAAAACAATGGCTTTGAAAAATGAGCAAGAAGTTTTTATTAACGTGAATATTGTCGACCTTCGTAACGATGCTTCAAAGGGTGATGGAGAGTATTTGAACGCTATGGCAGATTTATTCGGTTGTAGCGAAGATCATTCGTCACTTGCAGATTTCAAATCTCTCAGCAAGTCGAGTCACCAAAATATTTTTGAAAATTCAGACGCTGCTCAGGTTCGAGTTCAGTATCTAAACCAAATTAAGGGCAATATGCAGTTAGCTAAAAACTGCGTTCGCGCCTCGTAAAGATTAGACACTCGAGGCTTTTAACCTAAGTTGTTAAAAGCTTCGTTTCGAGAACCTACCAGTACCAAAAGCCCCCGCCAACAAATTCATTTTTTATGACCGCTTCGCTAATTTTTCTCTCGAAAAAAATTCTTGTCTCGAAATTTCTTACCAAAACGAGGGATGATCCAAGCTTTAGGCTAAAAATATTTTCGGCTTGAGAATTGCTTTGCAAGAGATAATGCCGATTCCAGTCCATTTCTACAAAATAGCGGTTTTGACTCGAAAAATCATACAACATTGTCGCCGATATTCCGGTTTTTAAAACAGCAATAGGTGTTGAGCAACCAAACCCCAAAGTTAAAATTGGTAAAATCGCCAACCGTAATTTTTCGGTATATAACGGGACTGTAGTTCCAACACCGCCGCGCATATTGTTATGGAAGCAATCGTTTCTATCAAATACGGATTCTCTTTCTCCGGTAATCGAAAATTGCCAGGAAATAGGTTGTAATTCTTTGGACAATAATGGCAGAGACTTTGCATTAAAAAGATCATGACGCTCTAACCTCGGACCAAGTGATTTTTCGAAATCTTGCCTTAAAGTCAGCGAAAGCATTAACACTTGCAGATCCGGCGAATACCCCAAATAAGGCGTCTCTATTTGATGAAGTGTAGGCTGAAATGTATAATCTACTGCGTTTTGATTTTCACTACTTCGCCTATAAAAGACCCCGTGTCCGAGGGAGTGATGGCCTAAATCGGGGCGACTTTGATCCGTTACTGTTTCCTGTTTGGGCTGTGAAATGATTTTTATTTTTGATCGCTCAATTAATAATTCATTGCGGTAAGGATCTAAAGTTTTGGCGCCCGTTTCGCCCGCGACCTTCATTTTGTAATCAATGTATTCGATCGATGCGTCTAAAATTAGCTGCCTCCGCACATCTTCAGTATTGCGAAATTTCGAATTTATTTTTTGAGATTCATAGGCACTTTTCAATATTTCTAGCTCTGAGCTGTTTAGCTGTATAGCTTTTTGGCGAAATCGATTTAAAGAAGATGGCCTATAAACAATATTGGTAACCACGTCAGGCTCTTCAGTAACGATTCTTAGAGTGTCAGAAGGGATGGCATACAGTCGAAAATTTTCAGATGCCAGCATTTTAGGAAACAACCGTTCTAAAATAACCAGAAGCACATAGGAACAATTTTCGTCCAAATAATAGTAATTTATAGGATACGGTCCAATTTCCCACATAAATAACACAAATGTTTCGAGCAGTTCAGGTGTTAAATTTAAGCGATATTCCCAAAGATCGCGTGATTCGAAATTATTATATTCTTGGACCTTCATATAGTACGGCATCAAACTGAAAGTCCCCGGGAAAAACCCAGTCAAACCCATCAGAGAATATAAAAGTGGAAAATCGGTGGTGGGATTTGCTGCGAAGTTTAATGCGTAATCGAGAAGTGGCGACGTAAGTCGACCGAAGTTATTTTTACGATGTAGCATAAAAAAAGTATGACCGAACATCGAGGCTGGATTATTTAAATGATAGGAAGAAAAAACCAATGACAATCCTGATAATTCAAGTTTTTTCCTCCATTCCACTAAAGCCATGCAGCGTGGGTTGTCGACTGGTTGAAAACGAAATTGTTTCTTTAGCCATGCCAACCGTCCAGGATATCTGCAGGCGGGATGTGCATCATCATCAGGCCAATGCTTTAAAAAAGCGTTGATCGTAGCGTTAAGCTCGGACTCTGAGTTCTTACGTCCTTGCGGTGATATGTAGAAATTTTTTTCGGATATGAGCCCGTAAGGAAACCGCAATGCGCGGTCAACAAAAAGAAGCTGCTTTTGCCACTCTCTTGTTTGCGAAAGACTTTTTATTTGTTGCGGTGATATCGTATCACCCAACGCAAAAAAATTTCGACATACCATGAAAAAAAGCAGCAAAAACCGCACTTGGTAAATAGTCTTAAAAATTCAAAAAATTATTTTTTGTACGAATGCAAAGCGATTTTATTGCCGCAACAATCTGTAACGATTGATCTAAATCCCCGCGGTGCAATTTCTTCAACTGGGGCTAACACCTTGCCGCCACATTTAGAAACTTCTGCCACAGCTTGAGCCAATCGACCTTCAACAGAAAAATAAAGCAACGGACCACCAGTTGCAGACGTAGCCTGATGCTTAGGATTTAAAATTAAACTGCCACCTAAGTCTTCGCCTTTTTGGTGTTCAAAAACTGCAGTAGTTATATTATTTTGAGTTTGTATTTTAAGTTCGTGGCCCAAAACATTTTTATAAAAATGGGCGGCTTTATCCATATCGGTCACCGTGATATCAAACCATGCACAAAGTTTATTGGTCATTACAATATTCTCCTTAAATTTTACCCGCAGCTCACCATTCAAGCTGCACTGCGTCGGTTGTAACACAAATAGGGGCGCTTTGTAAAAAATTTAATCGTTAAAGGTCGCAACCGGCGTTGTAACTAGTAAACTTTCCACCCGCTGGTTGGTTACCTTTAAAACCTCTATCTGCAAGTCCGCTAATTTAATTTTTTGGCCTAGCTTGGGAATTTCACCTAAAATATGAGTCAAAAGGCCCACGACGGTGTCGGACTGATGATTAGACGCATCTTCGATTTTGGTTAAATCCACATTAAAACTATCCAAAAACTCGTGAATATTCATCCAGCCCGAAATTTCAAACACACCAGGTCGGCGTTCACTCATCTCGGCCTCTTCATGATCGTGCTCGTCCTGGATTTCACCAACGAGTTCTTCGATAATATCTTCTAAAGTTACAATGCCAGCGGTTCCACCATATTCGTCCATAACCACAGCTAAATGCATTTTCGATTTTTGCAAAGTTTTAAAAACTTCGATAATAGGTTTTGATTCAGGCACTCGAAATGGTTTTCTAATCAAACTCATAATAGACCGGTTCTTACTTTCAATCGTAAAATGCCGCAGCAAATCTTTTGCCAATAAAATACCGATAATATTATCTGGGGTATTTTCAAAGACAGGAAATCTTGAATGGCCGGATTCGGCGGCCGTGCGGATTGCTTCCTGTAAAGTGGTCTCAAAATCCAACGCAATCATATCAACCCGGTGAGTCATCACGTCGCGAACTTTCTTTTCATCAAAATCAAAAACACTACTAATAAGGTCTTTTTTGGTCTCTTCAAAAACTCCCGCACGTTCGCCCTCGTCAACCAAAAATTCCAATTCTTCTTCAGTAATAAGTGGTTTTGCAAATTCCTTTCCACCAAGTATTAAAAGAAGTTTATCTGAGAAAAAAGCTAAAATATAAACGATTGGGAAAAATAAGAGGTACAAACCGCGCACCCAAGGCAGCGTTTGCAGTGCGATTGGCTCGGAATAAGTTTTCCCCAAGCTCTTCGGAAAAATCTCGCAAAAAACCAAAATAATCACCGTGGTAAATCCCGTCGCAATGCCAATAGTATGATCGTTAAACAGCCGCGACGCTGTTTCCGTCACAATTGCTGAAATAAAAATAGTCACCAGAGTATTAAAAGCTAATAGCACAGTCAAAACCCGGCCTGGGTACGTCAGCCACAGTTCAAGTCCACGGTGCCTTTTTTTGTTCAGCGTTAGCAGATGCTTTGTTTTTAAAGTGCCGAGTGATGTGATCGCGGTTTCTGCGGCTGACGAACAGGCTAACGCAAAAACGCAGCCGGTGATGATTATAATTGTTATGGTTTCGTTTTGAATAAATTCACTCATAAAACTTTTCGAGCCATTACTAAATTTCTCAAAAGCTGGGGTCTCAAGTCGTCAAAGTAGCGCATAATTTTTCTTTGTGCCCGCAGCATTTTAGTTTCATCTTTGACTTTAATATGGTCAAAACCGCACAGATGCAAAATCCCATGTACTACCAGAAAAGCGCATTCACGGTCGAGACCGTGGCCAATTTCACGAGCGTTTTTAGATGCGATTTGTGGGCAAATTAAAACATCCCCAAGAGTTGCAGGATTAATAACAGTCTTGGGGTGTAAAACCTTGGGTTTCAATCTGACGCTTGGCAAAATCGCAAAGTTCTTTTGAGGAAATGCCAAAACGTCGGTTGAGGAATTGGTATTTCGAAAATCGCGATTGTATTTCTTCATAGTGTTTGGACTTAAAAATGTAATGCTGATTTGCATATGAGACAGACCAAGCATCCATAAATTTTCAAAGACAAATTGCGCCAAATTTTTGCGGTGAACAGCAAAAGATGGAAGTTTAACACTAATAAAACAGCAATGATCAGCCAATTACTCAGACTCCTGAGTTGGCTTAAGACTAACAATCTTGGCTTCATTAATTTTTTTGACAATTTTAATGTTGCCGCTTTTATGCGTCATCATCTGACTTAAGTCACTGAAAGCACAGGAATTTACGGAAATGGGTTCTGCCGACTTTAGCTTAGCATCTGATTCCGCTTTGCCATAAAACTGAGCCATCTGGTCTAAAGTTAGTTGTGTTGCCATATCGATAAAAAGTCCCAAAGGATTAATTGCTCAAAAATTCCCAACCCTTAAATGATAACATAAAGTTTTTGTAATCTTAAGTTCTGATCGCAGTTACATTGTAAATATTCAACCTGGAACCATAAAAAGGTCGCTGCTTCGAATCGGCTTAAGTATTTTCTAAAAAAAAGCAAAGCTGGTTTGACGGTAAGCCGAATTCTGTCGCGGGCTATCATTCCTCTGGGAAAAGTATTTCGACTTTCCTCAAGCAACCGACCCGAAGTATATAAAGACCGGACCGATCTTCTGCCCATTACGGCACATACTTCCTATTTGGTTTTGCTCCGAATGGGGTTTGCCACGTGTCAAATTACTATGACAACGAGTGCGCTCTTACCGCACTTTTTCACCCTTACAAGTTTTGCTTTCACACTACTTGCGGTTTATTTTCTGTTGCACTTTCCGTCAGATTGCTCTGCCTGGTCGTTAGCCAGCATTCTGTCCTATGGAGTTCGGACTTTCCTCTACAAATTTGTAGTGTAGCGATAGCCTATCAAACCAACCTTGCCTCTCACAGTTAAAATTTCACAAGCTCTTTGTCAACTTTAAAATGCCCTAGTTTCAATATTCGCGGAGGGTATGATCCAAGTAAATCTTGGATAATCGCAAAAAAAACTTCACACTATGATTGTGATGCAGCAAATATCTTTTCATATATTTTTTAAATTTATTTTTCTCTGTTTTATTTCAGTGTGGAATATTCAGCAACTGGGCGCTGCGGAAAATGCCAAACCTTGGCGGATTGTCGGGTCGGAGATCCCGGTTGCGATTGAAGAAAGCTTACGACTGAAATACCCCACACTAGCTTCGGCCCACGATATTCAGAATTTACTAGAAGAACTTGGCCTTAAAGTTCCTGCAGAAACCATCGAAGCCCATGCCGGTCCGAATGAAATCGAAATCAAGATCGTCGGCGCAAAAATTATCTCGGGCATAACCTTGCGTTTTTTGACCCGCGACCTTAGAGCCCGCCTTGATGAAAAAATGCAAAATTATATAGGCCAAGTCGATTCCCAATCCATCGAAACTCAACTTCAGAAGGAAATGTTAAAGATCTTGGCCGACAGCGGCTACCCTAGTGCCAAGGTGCAACTAAATAAAACCGTGCGAGAATCGACGGAAATCGAGGCTTTTTTTGATATTCAAGATCCATGCACTATCGAAGGTATTGAATTTAATTTTTCCGTACCTGAGAAATTTCGGAAAGGATTAAGAATCCATGAAGTTTGCGACCTACAAGATTTAATTCCCAAAATCACTCAACTTGAAGATGCTATGCGAAAAGACGGATTCAACCAGGCTCGTGTAGAATTTGATCGATTTAAATTCCCTAAAGAAAGTGTTTCAAAAGCCACTGTCGTCCTAAAAGGCAACTTAGGAATCAAAATTAAATATGAAATTATCGATCCAACCCGGAGATTTCTGATCGATGATTTATTTTCGTCAAATGAGTTATCAAAAATTGACCCCAGTATTGTTGGTCCTGAGGCCATGATTTCAGAATTAACCCAAAAATATCGAGCAAGGAGTTTTTTGGATGTGGTGGTTACGGGGCCGGAAGTTAAAAACAAGTCTGAAGACGAAAAAGTTTACAGTTACAAGGTTGAAGCCGGAACATCATATGTTTTAAATAACGTAAAAATCGAAGGTGAGACGTTTTACAAAGAAGAAGAACTTTTACAAAAAATCGGTTTTGGAAAATACTGGGTGGCCCAGGGTCCCATCAACATTGAAGAGATTAAAAAAGGAATTGAAAGCGCCAAAAATGATTATCTAAAAGCTGGTTTTTGGGATATCGAAATCCTGGACCGAAGCCCAGCCAAAGATCGTGAACGGGGTATTGTGCAGTTAACTATTTCGGTGCGCGAAGGCTCTCGTCGGTTACTTCGGTCGACGCAGTATTCGGGGCAGAAATTTCTTTTGCAAGGTGAATTGGAAAAAATGATGACGATCGAGCAAGGCTCAGGAATTGATCGCTCCGTGGTCTTAGAAATTCAACAAAACATCCGCTCGGAGCTTATCAAAAATGGTTTTTTTTATTCGGAAGTCCAAATAAAATTCACTGAAACCCCGGGAAAATTTTTAACTTATACCGATATTATTTTTACTATTCATGAAAACGAACGGGTAAAAATCGGCGATATAAGTATCATTGGACTGAGTTTCACCCAAACAAAAATTGTAAAACGTGAAATTTTATTTCATCCTGGTGACTGGTATGACCCGCATGTTATCGCAGATACAAGACGGGCTTTGTTAAAACTTGGGTTTTTTAAAACCGTGCAGATTTTTCCTGCGGACTCAAATGCACTGAGCGAGAAGAAAAACACAATCGATTTGATCGTTGATGTCCGCGAAGGTATGACCAAAAACATTTCTTTCGGTCCCGGTTGGAGTACGTTTTATGGCTTACGATACGGAGTAGAATCAAGTTATACAAATATTCTCGGAACCGGACGGCAGCTTTATGGAAGAGCTTCAATAAGTGAAGAACAGCAGCAATCAGCCATCGATAATAAAACTTTAGTAGGAAGATCGGTTGGGGTTGGCTATTTGGAGCCTTATCTTTTTGATGTTCCTTTGGATGGAAGCGCAAATATCACGCAGTATGCCCGGGCCACCGAGGAAACTTGGGAATTATCTCGAGCGGGAGAGCTTGGAGTTACCCATAAATTACGTGTATGGATCCCGGATTCTGAAATTACAGGATTTTATGGCAAAAAAATCACTCGATCGGAAGGCGATCCGGAACGTTTTGATGCGTTGCTTGCAGACAATTATAATTCTGGCAGATTAGGTTTGCGGTTTAATTTGGACAGAAGAAATGACATCACCTGGCCCACAAGGGGATTTTCTTTAAATTCGGAAGTGAGCTGGGCTCGGTATTTTTTCTCCGGCGATTTGGAATATATGAAGTTCGATATTTTGAATAATTATTATTTCGATTTAGGACATAGTTTTTCACTGGCGTTTAGTTTGGGATTAACTTCCTATGAAAATATTCACAGAGAAAATCAAGAGCAAGGAGATGTCCTTCCTTATTCAGAAAGATTGCAAGCAGGAGGTGCGGACACAGTGCGAGGTTATCGCGAGCGAACCTTAGGCCCAATAGTAAATCGCCCGACTTTGGATTTAAAGAAAAATTGGGATTGTGGAAGTGAGGATGCCAATTCAGGCGGCAACCGCCGGACGGTTCTAAAATTTGAAGTGCGGTACCGCGCTACGGATAATATCGGGTTGACGGGATTTGTGGACAGCGGAAACGCATTCTTTTCGCGCGAGGAAGAACGAAAATTTGAGACCGCATTCAAAGACGACGCAGCGATTAATAATCCCCAGATTCAAAAAACCTGCGGTAGCTCTCCGCGCCGGACACTCCGGGATAACAATTCTTATGAATACAAAGAAGTTTTTCGTGACACAAAAGTTCTCTGGGACAAACACTATTATAGTTACGGTATAGCGGGAAATGCCATTACGCCTATTGGGGCAATCAATCTAGCTTATGGATTGCCTTGGAAAGAACCTCGTTCTAGAGAATGTGATGCCGATGAGGCCTTGTGTAAAAAACGCGGACACGAAACAAATTTTTGGCTTTTAGATGGGGAACTGCATTTTAATATCGGCGCAAAGTTTTAATTATTATCAAATACTAAAAATACTTCTTGGTTACCTTGACGACCTAAAATCGAAGAATAAAACTCATGAATCAATCCGACTCCTATATTTTGTAAAGTTTCCTTAACGGTGCTGATAGCCTGGGCAATGTGCTCGGGATTTATAATAACACCTCCTTTTGGAACAAGCCGGCGAGGAAGTTCGAATTGTGGCTTAATCAAGGCTATGGTAAGAGCCTTTTTTTCTACGCCAAGCTCGATGATTTTTGAAGCAATTCGCGACACCGATTGAAAACTAATATCCACCATTATAATGTCTGCAGCAGGAATTTTTTCGCGCGATAGTTCAAGGATATTAGTTTTTTCCATAGGTGTAACTTTGTTATGAGTACGTAAGGTGTAATCCAATTGGTTAGAACCAACATCGATGGCATAAACATGAGCCGCCTTAAATTCTAGTGCGACTTGCGTAAAACCTCCGGTCGACGATCCTATATCGTAGACGATTTTATTCTGAAAACGCTTTTGAAGATTTAAACCTTCTATACAGCTAAGAAGTTTATAGGCTGCGCGACTGACGTATTTATCTTTTTCTAAAATGCGCAAGGCACAATCTTGCAAAAAAGTTTCGGTTGGTTTTAGTACTTTTTGCTCGGCTACAAAAACCCTGCCAGACATTACGGCAATTTTTGCGGATTCGATATCAAAAAAATACTCTCGAGCTACAAGTATACTGTCAATGCGATGCCTTTTTGTCATAGGCTTTTATTTTATACCAAAATTCGGCAATAAGCTTGACAAGACAGATCAGCAAAAACTAGAACTGACTTCGTAGGTAGGAATCTAAACGTATTTTAAGGAGTTTTTTATGCGCAATGTTCTCGTCATCGCAGGTTCTGTTATGTTAAATGTATCCGTTGCTTTTGCTGCAGATCCTGTAGTGAAAAAAGTTTTAAGCTGCTTTCCGACCGCTGGGGGCAAGCCCGTAGTTGGCGGATCATCTTATAGTCTGTCGAAAGTTGAAAAAGAGAATCAAGAAAAAGGACGAACTGATATCTTTTATCGTCTCGAATCGACAAATGCATCATTACCACCTGTCGAAGGTGCAGCGAAACCATCTTACGACTTTACAAGCGGAAAATTAACTTTTATCGAACGAAATAATCTTTTGGTTATTACGCAAGATCTTGGTAAGACGGGATATGTCGTTGCTTATTTTAATACACAAAAGAATGCTCGTTCGTACTTAGATGCTAATGTGTATAATAACAAGATTTCTACTGGCTATGCACAAGAACTTACTTGTGCTGACTATAAGACTGAATAAATAAATTTTTTAGGGAACCTGGACTGTTATTTTGGCGCGATAATCTTTTAGTAGTTTTAAATTGCGCTGAATTATAGCCAGGTTTTTTTTAGCTATTTCAAGTTTTGATGAAACCAATTTAACCGCTTCGTAGTTGCCGGGAAGTTGCACAGTCGCCTTGTCAATTTGCTTGTCTATAAATTGAAGTTGAGCGCGAAAATCAATCGGTGGACTTATTTCCCATCCGATCTGTCTATGTAAAGTATTTTTCACGTAAGCTTGGGTTACAAATTGTTCACTGGCTAAGGAATCTCGAGCGTAGCCTGCAGCGTATGCCAAACTGAACAATTGCTCTTTTAAATTATTAAGTTCTGCTTTTAAAGTTATCAAATTATTAGTTAGATCAACAATTTTCTGGCTAGCACTGTCGAATTCTTTTTCGCCTTCGGCCCTGAGATCTTCGAGTTTATGCAGCTCTAAAAAAGACAGGCTTATTGCTGTGCCATTTTGACAAAAAAACCTCGAGCAGCGATTAATAAAACCGGCACACTGTTCTACCGGCCCAGCCGCATTAAGATACGGGAACGCTTCCAGTGCGGAAATAACGACAAATGTGAATTTTAAACGAGTCAAATGATTCATAAAGCTTCTCAGTTAAATATTTTTTTTACAGCGAGACGGTAATATTTTAATGCGATTTTGTCAAAACTTAACTGCGGTCGAGCTTTTTGATCATTCATTCATTTAATATTATTAAGGGTTTACAGTGTAATAATTAAAAAATTAAAGATTTTCAGAAAAATACCGATACGAAGGTTATGAAAAATCTATACCCATTCATTTTAATTTTTGCTGTCTCTTGTAAAAACCAAAGTTTTTCAAGCAATGCTCATAACCCGCCGCCAACAGGTGCCGATCAGGCAACTTCTGGATCAACTGCCGGAAGCGGACCGACGTCGGGCATACCAACAGCAGGGTCAACTGGTAATGCGATTTCAACAAAGCCACCGACTGGTACAACGACCACAGCTGGAGGAGGTTCTCCAACCGCCGGTGGTGGATCTCCGACAGGCGGAGCAACAGTAGGAACACCAACAGTTGGCGGACCCACAGCAGGAACCCCGGGAACAGTACCGCCTTCCTCACCCACAAGTCTGACTATTACTTTCCGTTTCGCAGGCGGAAATGCTGCCTATAACGACTGTATCTACGTGAGAGTAAACGGTCAGCCACCCATTAAAGTTGGTTGTAATATAACTATGCCGAATCAGACTATTCAAATTCCCGTTATCTCCCGACCGGCAGTCAACCAGATTGGAGTGGATTTTAGTTATCAAAATACCTGCTGCTCTAGCCGCCCTAACTACAATGGGCCGGAAATTATGAATATTTCTACTTCGAATCCTAGCACAATCTTTAGTGATCCAAATAAGTCGATGGTAAAAGTTTTAGGGCTAAATATTTATAAAAAAGCAGCCCTCGTTTACGGAACCGTAAATGACGATGGCGATAAAAATCCAGACGATATGACATTTGAAATTCAAGGCTTGGAGCAGATCGCTTATCAGTTTGAAAATTTACCGCAGTTAAACGGTCAGTAACAAAACTTTTAGGGCCTATATTTTACAATTTCCGGCGTTTTAATTCTTTTTGAATAAGACCAAGTTCACGACTCGATTGCCCTTCCACAGAAGTGTTTTCTTCGGCACG
Source organism: bacterium (assembly GCA_043757325.1). GTDB lineage: Bacteria > Bdellovibrionota_B > Oligoflexia > Oligoflexales > RGVZ01 > JAYVPO01. The sequence goes on along the minus strand of JAYVPO010000170.1, from coordinate 5,499 downwards.
ACGAAATAAATAGGGCAACGTTTTTTCTACCGGTCCATAAGGAACATATTTGGCCGCCTGGAAACCGCTCTCCACCAAATTGTAAGTCAAATTATCACTCATACCTAATAGCTGAGCGAAAAAAACGTGGTTAGATTTTTTATCTTTCAACATTAGCTGCACAAGTTTTTCGGTTGAAGTTTCATTATGGGTGCCTGCACAGAAAGTAACTTTTTCGCGGTGTGCGTAAAGAAATTCCACCGCCGAGTCAAAATCACGATCCGTGTCGGCTTTGGTATCTTGAATAGGACTGTTATAATTACGCTCTGAAGCCCGGGCGCGCTCTTTTTCCATGTAGGCGCCACGCACGACCTTAAAACCGAGGAAAACACTCTCTGAAGCCAATATATCATGCAGATATTTGATACGGTCCTTGCGATACATCTGCACTGTATTAAAAATCAAAGCTTTTTTGAGATTAAATTGCCGCATCATTTTTAACGCTAAAGAATCAATCGCCGGCTGTAACCAAGATTCTTCTGCATCAAAAAAAATACGCCGTTCGCAGTTAAAAGCTCTTTCGCAAATTTTTAAAACTCGATCCTGTGCTTTTACCCAAGCCTTTTCTTCCATGGGAGCAAGAGTCTGACCCGCAGATTTTTTTTCCAAAATGGAACTTTCGCAAATGGCGGTTGTCTTAAAAACACAGAAAGGAATTTGGACTGCGCTATTTTGAAATGCAATAGTTCGAATAATTTCATCCATTGCCGCATCGAACGACCCTTCGGCTTTTTCTCCTTCCACGGAATAATCCAATATGGAACCGACTCCATCCTTGCTCATTTTTTTCATCACTGGAACGCATTGTTCAATGCTTTCTCCACCACAAAACTGACGAAAAATAGTCGACCGTAAAATTCCCTTAATGGGTAATCTCAAATTCAAGGCAAACTTCACAAGTTTGGGACCAGCTGCAACCAGCGTATTGCTGCTGATGGATTTAAATAACAAAAACGCATTCCATAGTTCGACCTTGGTCAAATGCTTAAACGCGATTTCGGTATTTTCAAAATCGGGAACTTTCTGGGTTGTAGTCGTTTTTTTCATAAACTTGATTTACCATAGAATGATGACAATGATCAAAGTGCAAAATATTTCCAAAAGTTTTAACGGCAAAAAGCTCTTGGATGAAATTTCTTTTTCGTTGGAAAGTGGCGAAAGGCTTAGCCTTTTAGGCCCTGGTGGGTGTGGAAAATCCACCGTTTTAAAAATTATTTTAGACCTGGTTAAACCAGACTCTGGCGAAATTGAAATCTTCTCCCAAAGACTAAATGAATTGCCCGAAGAACAAAAGCGTGAGCTTTTAAAAAAAGTTGGTATGGCCTTTCAGCAAGGAGCCCTTTTTGATTTTATGACTGTGAAAGAAAATCTGGAATTCGCAGCCGAAAACATGACGAAGTTGGATTTAACTGAACGCCAAGAAAAAATAACATCTCTACTTGATGGTATTAAGATGCCAAAATCCGCCGAACAGTTTCCTTATGAACTTTCTGGCGGTATGCAGCGGCGGGTCGGAATTGCCAGAGCATTGGTTACCGATCCGCAAGTGGCCTTGTTTGATGAACCAACCTCTGGTCTTGATCCAGTTACTTCGACCATTATTCTAAATATGATTATGGATTTGTCGGCTAAAAACGCATCCGGATCGCAAATTATTGCGACATCAAACGTGGAAATCGCAATGCGTTTTGCCGATCGAATTTTAATTTTAAACAACTCAAAAATTGTCGCAGACGGACGCTGGCAGGATCTTTTGATGACTGGATCTGATTGGGTGAAAAAATTCTTATCGGTTCGGTTAATTGGACTGGACAAAGATTACGCCTACGAATTAAAACTTCCTGAAGCATTTATCAAAGAACATTGGAAATAAAAAGTTATGTATCTTCTTCTGGCCACTTTTTCCTACTGTGTTGCGGCTATTCCAGTGGATTATTACGGTTCGATTGCCAAACTTTTAAGAGCCGTTTTTTATGATTTTTTTGGAATGCGTAAAAAATTAATACTGCAGAATTTGACTATAGTTTTCGGGGTTACTAAAACCTCTCAGGAAATTGAACACATCGGAAAAAAATGTTTTGAGAACTTTATTTTGACCACTCTAGAATGCCTACGAGGTTTTCACAAGAATTTTACGGAATTTGTAGAATTTTCCAATCGCGAGGTTTTAGACGAAGTATTGCGGCTCGAAAAAGGGGCTTACGTTTTGGTTTGGCATGGTGGCAATTGGGAGGCTTTGGCTGCAACTGTTGGATCGCAAATTGTTTCGTCTTTTGTGCCGGTTAAAAAAGTAGGCGGAGAAAAGACAAACTTATTTGTGACGAATTTTCGACTTAAATATAACGTACATAGCCTTATTAGCCTCTATAAAGGCTACACAACGAAAAAACTTCTTGAAGTTCTTCAGGAAAACAAAGCCGTAGGGTTTATGCAGGATCAGGCACGTCCGGGTGAACCGCGATTGCCGTTCTTTGGAGTGGATGCGAAGACCAATACAAGCCTTGCTGCCATATGGTTAAAGCACAAATCGCCGATTGTTCCAGCTTTTATTGTTCGAGAAAGCCCTAACCAGCATAAAATTCATTTTATGTCGCCATTAAACATGGTAGAAACCGACAATCCGGACAATGATATTCTCGAAAACACAAAGATGTTCAACCGGGTGTTAGAGTGCGGAATTCTACTTAATCCGGAACAGTATTTTTGGCTACACAATCGATGGAAAAAATAAAACTTATTGTGCTCGATGTGGATAATACGCTGTTCGACTGGATCAACTATTATGTTCACTCCATGGAAAGTCTTTTTAAAACCGTTCAAGAAATTACGGGAATTGATATCAGTATTCTCAAACAAGAAGCTCAGGTGGTTTTTTCCGAAAACGAGTCGACAGAATACCCGTTTGTGATTCAAGAACTTCCTTCGGTTGTTAAGTTCTTCAACTACGATATCGAGAAAATGTTAAAAACAGCAGTTGGTCCCGCACGGGACGCTTTTTTGGAAACCAGTAAAAAATTTCTGGTATTATATCCCCAAGTAAAAGAAACTTTACAAGAAATCAAAGTGCAATATCCCGATGTTCCGATTGCAGCGTTAACCGACGCGCCGCGCTACATAGCTATGTGGAAATTAAACAAACTGGGTATTTTAAATTTCTTCGATGCGGTTTACGGCTTAGGCGATCCGCGGATTCCGATTTGTGACAAAACGCACCAGATAAAAGTTTCTCAAGATATATTAACCAAACATCTTCGGCGTTCGCAGTTTGGTTTCCGTGGAACCGTACGTGTGCTGCCTGCAGAATATGAAAAACCTGGTACCAGAGGGTTTAAAACCATTTTGATGGATTATGACTTGGATGAAAATTTACAAGATAGAAAGTCTGTGGTTTTCGTAGGTGATAATGTCAAAAAAGATTCGATGTTAGGTCAAAAACTTGGTGTGTTAACAGCTTGGGCAAAATACGGGGTGGTGAACGACCAAAATCTTATGACGCGATTAAACTCATTTAGTCCTCCAAAAAACGTTGCAAAAAATATTGCTGTTGGTCAGGTTGAGGGTATCAAAGTTGATGCCGAATTCAGCCAATTTTCTGATCTACTGTTATTTTTAGTTAAGAAATTATCTTTGACTAATGCTTAAAATGTCTTTGACCAGAAAACGCCATTCCGATTTGAAATTTATTTGCCGCTGCGATAGATTCTTGATCTTTAACCGAACCCCCAGGTTGGACAATTGATTGGACTCCGTGTTTTGCGGCGATTTCTACACAATCTGAAAAGGGGAAGAACGCATCACTCGCTAAATAACAATTTTTTATTTCAAATCCAAAACTCTGAGCTTTTTTTAGGCTTAATTCTAGGGCATCGATTCGGCTAACCTGGCCTCCGCCAATGCCAATTGTTGCGAAATTTTTGGTTAATACAATGGCGTTCGATAGTGTGTGTTTACAAACAATTTCTGCAAATTGCAGTTCCTCGAGGTCTTTTGCGAGAAGTTTTTTCTCGGTTACATTTTCCCAGGTCGATGTCGTCGACTCCTGATCGTCCAAAGATTGTTCTAAGACACCGCCCCACACGGAGCGGTATTTAAATGTCGCCGGAGATTTTTTTAACTCAATCTGAAGCAGTCTTAGATTTTTTTTGCGTCCAAAAATACTTAAAGCTGAATCCGAAAACTCCGGTGCGACCACACATTCCACAAATAATTCCGAAATTTTCTCGGCGAGTTCTTCGGTGATTTTTTCGGTGCAGCAAATGATGCCGCCGAATGCAGATTTCGGATCACATTGCCAAGCTTTTTCGAAACTTAAAAGCAATGAATCGGAGACTGCTACGCCACAAGGATTAGTGTGCTTTATGATAACGGTAGTTGGTTTTGCTAAAAAAAGTAAATCGACCGCCAGTTCGGCGGCTGCAGACAAATCGAGTATATTGTTGTAGGATAGTGCCTTTCCCTGCAAGATCTTAGCCGAGCTCAGGCCGGATTTTGCTTTGAGAAAATAAAAATTAGCTTTTTGCAGCGGGTTTTCACCGTAGCGAAGTTTTTGTGCCAAAATTAATTCTAAATTTTTTGATTGCGCCTGTTCGGGACCTTTGCTTTGCAAGTAATTTGCAATGTCTTGCTCGTAAGCCGCAGATTTTTGAAAAGCTTTTATTGCCAAAATTTTACGGAGATCGGTTTGGGCGGGTGATTTTAAATCGCTGATGACAGCCGCATAATCATTTGTGTCGGTGACGGCGTAAGTATTCTTGAAATTTTTTGCAGCGCCCCGGAGCATGGAAGGCCCGCCAACATCAATATATTCTATGGCGTTTTCAAAGCTTAAGTTTTTAGAAACGGCTTCACCGGTGAAATCATAAAGATTGATACAGACAACTTCGATTTTGTTGATTTTTAGATGTTCGAGTTGTTTAATATGGTCTTGGTTCTGCGAATCAGCTAAAATTCCCGCATGGATTCTTGGGTGAAGAGTTTTTACGCGGCCATCGAGAATTTCGGGAAATCCTGTGTAATCAGAGACTTTGATAACTTCTAGGCCTGCTTTTTCGAGCAGTTCGGCGGTTCCGCCGGTGGAAAGAATCTTAAAACCAATTTCGGTTAGTTGTCTTGCGAAATCTTCAATACCAATTTTATCAGTTACAGAAAGAAGCGCGTATTGGGTCATAGTATTGCCTTTTTGTAAAACTTTTTGTCAGGTATAAGCTCGCACGTTGGGGTGAAAATTCAAATCGTAATTTTTAAATAGGATTAGGTTACAGCCGCGCCATTGGTTTTGATGATGTTGTAAAGTTTTCTATGACTTTGAAATCAGTTTTTCGAACCTGAAATGAGGGAGGCAACATTCGGAATCGGGCCACCGAAACCGGATCACAGATCTCGGATCACAGATCTCGGATCACAGATCTCGGATCACAGATCTCGGATCACAGATCTCGGATCACAGATCTCGGATCACAG
>JAYVPO010000169.1:0-3963 GCA_043757325.1 bacterium | reverse complement strand
AATAAATTCGTCCTGTGCAGTCGCCGTCGATTGTTTAATCGGAGTGCGTCAACTCACATTAAACTGTCCGGCAAAACATCGGTTTTAGACCCATGCCGAATAATACTATTATTTACCGCGATTCCATTTAGCAAAATCACACCCAGGGCAGAATTAAGCGAAAGCGAACTCCCAAAAACCCAAAGCGACAGAACGACTCCCAAAAATCCCAGCGGAACCGCGGCCAGAATAATCACTGACTCAGCAATAAAACCAAACTGAATCACGAGCACAACAAAAATCAAGAAAATCGAACTTGCGATTGCAAATGCAAGTTGCTGAATCGAGCGCGTCACGTCTTTGCCCGCATCCTCTATTTGTACGGTGGGCCGAAGACTGGAATTTTTAATGCTAGTAGAATTTTTTTGGGCAATCCAATCTTCGATTATTTTGGTAACTTGCTTTTTAACGACAGGATCAGAGCGCCGTTCACTCATCTGGCGGCGCGCATTGATAAAATACACATCCTGACCGTTTTCTCGCAAAGTCGGCGGCATAATTTCTTTATTTTCTATTTTCATCAAAGCTTTTAATGGAATTATTTTGCCTCCAATACCCACCGGCAGTCCGCTGAGATCTTCGATATTCTGTAAGAACTGCCGAGGATAACGCATATTAATGTCGGTGTTTTTATCTTTGATAGGAATCTGTCCGATCTTGCGACCTTCCGTTGCAACCCGAGAAATATCCATCAAATCTAAAAAGGAAATATTCTGTGACTGCTGATTTAGCAAAACCCATTGATCCCAAAAAGGGCTTAAAATAAAACCGTTTTTGCGTTCTAAATTAGGCTCCGTCCAAACTCGAGGTAAAATATTTTTCGTCTCAAGCAAATCGTGAATCTCCAAAGCATCATTTCTGCGATCGAGAATATCACCCCCACGAACAGCAACACGCAAATCAGGTGGGTCAGGAATAGGCAATTCACTAGGATTCCATGGCTCCACTTCAAAATGCAAATGAGGCGTATTAACAAAGTGCTTTTCCATTTCTTTCCAAAGTTTTGTCATTTTAGATTTATCAATAAGTCTCGCCAACGCCCAAGCACGGTTTGGTTGGTAGACCTGAGAAAAAGTGTACTGAATATCGGCTCCAAAAGTTTTCAGCAAATCATGTTCCACATCTTCTGAAACCGTTTCCATTTGACGACTTAAAGTATTTCCCTGCGTCCAAAATGAGATAAAAATCATATCGGAGTCGGGTTTTCCAATGACCTCGCGCTGTAACCTCGGCAACGTAAATACCATTAAAAAACAAAAAGCGACGCTAATCGAAGTATAAACAAGCCATTTTATTTTCACACCGGCAATAAATTTTTTCAAGGCTGCCACATAATATTTTTCTAGTTTAAGAAGTTGTTTTTCAAAACGTGAATGCTGAGGGCGCACTGTTTTTTCGTTCTTCATCAAATGAAGGCGAACGGTTGGAACAAGTACAAGGGCTACAACAGCTGAAAAAGCATGAGAAAAAATTACCGCCTTGGCCAGATCTCCCAAGATTGCGTAACTAAGATCTGAGGTCATAAGTAACGGAACAAAAACCACAAGGGAAGCAATTGTCGATCCGATTATCGGCAATTTAACTTCCGACACGGCTTGGACAACCACCGCAAATTTTTCTTGATAGGACAAAGCTTTGCCGTGAAATTTTTCAAAATGTCGAAAAATATTTTCCATCACAACTACCGAGGCATCCACATTCATACCCGCGGATAATGCCAAACCTCCGAGCGAAATTAGATTTAAATTTACCCCGAATAAATACATCAAAATAAAAGACAGAACTAAACTTAAAGGAATCTCAATGGCGGCGGTTATGACATTTTTTAGACTTCCAATAAAAATAAATAATACCGACACCGCAAGTAAGCTTCCGATAATGACTTCGTGAAAAACATTATGAATCGCATTACGAATAAAAAACGAAGGATCTACAAGGACTTTATATTGAATATCTGGCGGTAAGGTTTTTATCGCCTGTTCAACTACCGCCGTCAAATCCTCAGCCATGGCTTTTACATTGCCCCCTGGTTTTGGAGCGGCGTACAAAATTATCGAAGGAGTTCCACTCGTTTTGTAAATGCGCGACGACTGCATTTGTGCGGCTAAATCCACGCTGGCGATGTCTTTTAGGTGCACGATTTTTCCGGAAGGAGTTGGCACAGCAATCGACGCCAACGCCTCAAGATCTATAATATTGCGATTCATTTGAATGCGCATAGCATTTGGTCCGACTGTAATCGAACCACCATCACGGGTCAGCAAACCTAGCTGCACGGCTTTCTCAATATCGCGCGGCATCAGTCGTAAATTAGCCATAGCGTCTGGCTTTAATTCCACCCGAATTTCTTTGCGCGATGGATTGTAAAATCCGGGCGAGTCGGCGTCCACCACAGCCGTAAGCTTTGATCGTAAGGCACTGTCTAAAATATCATAAACCTCATCGAGAGAGCGCTTATCACTAAAAAAACTCACCGCATAAAAGCCTGAATTCTCGTTATCAAGCCAGACCGAAACAGTTTCTCGAACCTCTTCGGTTAATCTTGAGGCCCACGTATTAACCGTACGCTCAACTTCTTTTCTTGCGATTTCTGGACCGCTTCCCCAATCAAAGCGCACGTGATAACTTGCCGAAGACACTTCGTAAGTTGTATGAAGTTCATCAATTTTCAGACCTTGGCCCGTAATAGTTCTAAGTTGGGATTCCAAATTGTTGCCGTATTCCTTTTGAAATTCCAGGGCAGTCATATTGCCATACCGAATATTGACGTAGATTTTTGGCTTTGAGCTATTAGGAAACAGCGACACAGGCAATTTGAGACCAAGGTAACAACCGATTGCAGCCAAAAATGCTAGAAAACAGTAAACACGGGTTGGAGACTTATACAGTTGCTCGATCATCGTTGGATTTTTTCGTTCTCTTGTTCATTCTGTTGAATTTTCACTTTCTGTCCATCCGATACAAACCCGCTCGTGCTTAGGACGACTAAGCGATCAGGCTTTGGTGCCCCTTCGATAATTTCCACCTGCCCTCTTTGGGTCCTGCCGATTTTAATTGGAATATTGTGCGAAGTGTCTTTCTCGACCAGTCTTAGAAACATAGCGTTGCCGCGATAGGAAATCGCCTGTTCGGGTATTTGCACGCCTTTTCTTTTGTTCAGGTGAAAAACAACTTTCCCTAGAAAACCAGGGCCAACTTCTCGAGCCACAAATTTTGCAGACATTTCAGCTGTTGCCGTGCCGGTAACGGCATCGATCAACGGGCTAACTCCTGAGACAGTCGCGGCAATTTTTCTGATCGGAAGGCCTGCCGCTTCATATTCGAAGGAGCCAGACAAACCTGGCACAATATTTTTCAAATCCGAGGCAGCGACTTCGACATTTATTTTTAATTTGTCAGGATCGACGATTGTAAGAAGTGTCTGGCCTTTTTTAACACTAGCGCCTTCTGCGATTTCGAATGAACTTACGACACCTGCGACCGGACTCGTTTGGTTTACGGAAACATATTGATAGACCGGATCGTCGTTTTTGATCTGCAATAGGACAGCCCCTTTTGCAACCTTCGAACCAAGACTTACTGCTAATCGCACCACGATGCCATCACTGTCGGCGCGCACCGTGGCGTTAACTTTGGTTTGTACTCGGGCGGGATAGCTAACTTCATCAAAGATATCTGATATTTTTGCCTTTTCGACAACAACAGTTGGCGTTTCAGGTTCTGCAACCAAAACGGTGGTTATAAAAAACATGGCAAAAATAGCGCAATTCATAGTGAGTAGTCATACCTCATTTTGATTAAAAAAAGTACTGCTATTGTAAAAGATCTGTAATTCAGACACTAAAAAAATGACGAGCTTAGATATTCGGGTCTGCAAATTTATCCCAAACTCTTTTAGTAGTTAGAGGTTTTTTAGGTGGGCGC
>JAYVPO010000168.1:0-4003 GCA_043757325.1 bacterium | reverse complement strand
GTATCACCGTCTACTCGTTTTGGGTGATCATTTATGAACTCTACAGAAAAAGCATCGCTGAAAATGAAATCCCAATTAAACAGCCGGCAACGTAATTTCTACCGTTGTTCCTTCACCTAAAGTTGAAAAAACGGAAAGGCTTGCGCTTAGAAGTTTTATAATACGCTCAGCTTGGGCAAATCCAAGCCCGTAGGAAAGTTCAACTGAGCGCGCTTGATTGGACCTGAAAAATACTTCGCCTAATCTTTTTAAGTCATTATCACTTATGCCAACGCCAAAGTCTTGAATGGAAATGCAAATGTTTGCTTCCGCTCTCTTTGCTTCGATGACGACGGTTTGGTTGGGGGCACTGTATTTAATTGAATTGTCGATGAAATTACCAAGAGCCACTTCGAGAAATTCTAGATTAGAATAAATGCTAGGACTGTTTTCGAAATTTTTATTCACTTTTAGCGAGATATTTTTTTTTGCCGCATGCTCGCTCCAGGAGTCTACCAATCTTTCAAATAGCAGGCTCAGATCGATCTTGGTTTTTTTTAAGTCATCCAATTCTTCAAGCCGAGCGAGATCTAGAAGTGCAGTGGATAGGCGTTTTAGGCCGCGCACTGTATTAAGAAGAGCTGAGCAGGTTCGTTCATATTCCTCAGGTTTGCGTGTTTTTGTAAGCGTCACCTCAAGTGACATTAAAAGCCCTGCGATAGGAGTTTTCAATTCATGAGACGCATTTGCAATAAATAGCCGTTGTGCTTCGCTTACCTTTTTAATTTTGAGAATCATTTTTTCAAAACTGCTAAAAAGTAGATTTTCTTCGGCTGATTTAGGTCCGAACGCAAGCTTCCATTCGGGCCTTCGTGGAAGTACACGACCAATACTATGTGCAAAATTTTTTAGATTGGTCGTCGTATGAGAAACGATCAAAATCGTTCCTCCACAGGTTAAAAAAAGAAGAATTAAAACACCAAAAGATAGCGTTCTTTTCACAAAATTTACTTCCTTGATCACAGACTTGACGTTGGTTGCAGAAAACAAAAATATTTCCTGTTGAGAGGTCGATAAAAACTTAGGCTTAATCGGCTCGCCGATTAGTCTCCATGGCTCATCAAAAATGATTAAAGGCGCAACTTTCTTTTGGAGTGGAAAGCTATTGATGACAGCGGTGTGAAAAACCTGCCTTTCTTCTTCCGTGGGACCTTGCGACTCCTGAAGAATGCGCCCCTGCCTGTCAACCAGCGCAAAGTAGTAAGTTTTGTCGCGATAAAGTTCTCGAACAATCTCTTTTGTCTGATCGAATTTCAAAGTTGCTTCAATACTATCTTCAAAGGCGTCGGCCTGCGAATCAAGGATGTGATCGGCCTCGTTTAGACGTGCATTTTCAAGCCAAGAACCAAACCAAATTATTCCCAGACACATCGCGATAAGCTGCATGACAACAAGTGGGACGATAAGTTTTAGGCTAAGCGGAAGTTTCTGCCACACGAAGAACAAACCCCTTTCCTCTAATCGTTGCGATCTCAATCCCAGAGTTAGAAATTTTTTTTCGAACACGCATGAGCAGAACGTCGATACTGTTGCTTTCCGGCTCGGCGTCAAATTTATAGAGAAGCCCTCTGATTTCGTCGCGATTAAAAACGCGCCCACTCTTTCCGGCGAGGCTTGCCAAAAAATCGAATTCCTTGGTTGTTAATTCGATTTGTTCTCCTTTCACACACACTTGTCTTTTTTCAATATTGATTTCAAGTCTTGCAAGTTTTATTTTTTGATCTACGCGCCCCTGTGCTCTTCGATGTAAAGCTCGAACCCGAGCAAGCAGTTCAGAAAGTTCGACTGGCTTTACAAGATAGTCATCAGCCCCTTCATTTAGTCCATCTACGCGATCTTGAAGTTCGCCGAGAGCCGTAACCATGATAATGGGAGTGTGAATATTCTTCTTCCGTAGCTCGCTGATCAGAATTGTTCCTGACATTTTGGGCAGAAGCCTATCGATGAGAAGAAGGTCGTAGGAGCAGTTTTCGACCATATAAAGGCCCTCCTCTCCATCAAGAGCAAGATCCACCGTCCACCCTGCTTCACTAAGACCTTGGCTCATACTTTCGCCGAAAAGCTTGTTATCTTCCACAATAAGAATTTTCAAAGACTGTCCTTTGCGTCGCTTAAGTCCTTCCCTTCTGCGATCTGATCATCGTAAAGAACTTGGCCATTTCCTGCATCGACTTTAAAATCGTGATGTGACTTGCGGGAGGTAACAGATACCGAGTAAACCAGGGCGCCCTGTTCGTTATCCAGATCAACCTTTGCAACTTTGGAATGAGGAAACTTTTTTTCTATGATTGCTCGCGCTTCTTTTTCTGTTATCTTGGCACGTTTTAACAAATCACTCGGCGAATTTATCTCCGAAATATGAATGCTAGCCGCTTTTAGGCGCGAAATCTGATCCTCCAAGTTTTTGACGACCGGAATTTCGGCTGCATGGACGGGTGAATAAAAGACAATCGAAGTCAACACCAAGTGCGAGAGAGAATTTTTAATCTTAAACATCATTAATTTCCTTACAAACTAAATTTGGTTTTTGAAAAGACTCAATTTAACTTTAACCTATTATCATGAACTGAATATGAACGTCCTGTATCTTGCTGATTCAAGCAAGATTTGTTGGCGTTTTTATTTCCCAAACTGTTAGAAGTATAAAACCAAACCGTTTACGGTTTGCGCTATTTAACTGTCAAAATTTGCCTTACCATCTTCGGTCTTTATTTGCGAACTTAAACCTCGGCGAACCCTAAGAATACTGAGCTCAGTTGCAGTCCAGCTGCGGCTATAATTAACTTGATATTGAGAGTGTTTAAACCGGCGGCAAGTGCAAGAGGAACTGTTAAACCATCAGACAAACCGATTATTAGGTCCCGCACTACTTGGGTTTGAAGAAAAAAATTTTTCAAATGGCTAACTAAACTCATGGCCGCATTTCCAATTCTTTACCGGTGACCTCGAATCATAGCGAGCCAAGTCTTTCGCCGGAATGCCAAGGAGTCTTTTATAATACCTAGAAAATGTCCGACAATAAAAATTTCTAAACCCACGGCGATGCTTTTATGCAAAACTTCCAGCCACTCCTCTCCAAACATTGCGTCAGTTTTAAGTAGCCAGCCAGAAATGGTGAGAAATAAAATCGAACACCAAATTGAAACATAGACCCAACTTGCGAGAGGATTATGCCCGATATAGGCGAGCGAATTCATGCGCATCTCTGACCCTATAAATTCTAAAACCTTAGATCTAGACATAGGAAAATTTCGAAAGCGACTATGCAAACCACCATAAAATCCCCAAATAAATCTACATGACAAACATCCGAATGCAAAATAGCCAATGTACCTATGCCAGCGATCCCCGCCGTCCAAAAAAAACAAATTCAAAACTACGGAAGTAGCGATCAACCAATGAAGAATGCGTGACGTGCGATCCCAAATAATTGCAGGAGTTAGCACTAATCAATTTCCTGCTTTACTACTGAGCCATCAACTGGGTTAAAATAGATTTCAACTTTCTTCCCTTCTTTATTCCAACCGTAAATCTCGTAGCAGCTGCCTTTGGTAGCCTTGAACTTCTTAATTTTATATCCTTGATCCGTGAGTTGTTTTTGAAATTCTTTTTGATCTTTCCACTTATCTTTCGGTTCTTTCGTACAAGTTGGTTCAGCCGCAAAGGCATTAAAGCTAAAAAAAACGGTTGGCAATACGTACGCAATTTTCATAAGGTCTCCAAATCTCGTTAAATAACTAAAATCACATACCTTATGGTCCAGCAAATACATTCGCATGTGCAAGCTGAATTTTGTTTTCCGCTCAGTTTGCGGCTCTTTGATTTGTTATTTTTTACAACTCCTTTCAATCGGTGAAAGAATGAGTTGCCGTTTACATTAACTACCCACCATGGTCTCCACATTGGATTTACCGCGCATGTAAAAAATGGTGCTCTGACTTTTTTCTGACTGCGAGCAAAACCT
>JAYVPO010000167.1:0-4038 GCA_043757325.1 bacterium | reverse complement strand
TATAAAATACGAAATGTGTATACAACGTTGATGCTGTTAGGTTGAGCCTCGAAATCCAACCTGCATGGGTTTTATATTTAATTACCCCTACCTACTTATTGGTATGACCTTTAATTCTGCTGATGCACAAAATTCTCCAAGAAGACCCAAACCAGAACTAACTAACAATGTGCGGCGGTTGAGGTTAATACCGCTGATGCCGCCTAGCGAAGTAGTCGAATACACTATGATTCCTGCTGGTGAAAAGATCGCAGGTCGATTAGGTCTTCCCGCTGCAAAACTCATTAATGTTCCACCTGAGTTAAATGAAGTTGCGGTTTGGACACCATCGAAGACACAAAGTCCACCTTTAAAGCAGGATGATGTTGCCTATGAATTAATTTCTAGCGTCCGCTATCGAGGTGCTGACAAAGAGCTTGTTATCGCCACTTATCGGCTTTCCCCTGAGGCTGCTAAACTGGAACGATTTTTAGGGCGTGCCGAGACTCTTGCTGATGGAACAACCGCAGGGGTAGAAATTGCAAATAAAGGTAAATATCCCAATCGAGTTGTTTTTGAGAGAGGCAAATTTATCATTGCTGTCGGCGGAAACTTACCCATTGAGCAAATCAAGCAAATAGCCGCAACTGCAAAACTTCAGTAAAGCTAATCTTGGGATTGTGACAGGAAATGTGTAATATTCTGTCACAATCCAGACTTACAAGCCATTTATCAAAGAGTTTTCGCTGTTGGTCGAACTTAATTGGGGTTAGTTAAACTAAGTAATTCCCTCGCGGGAACCACTTAGTTTAACTAACCCCATTTTTAGTGCGTTGGGCAATGTCCTATTTTAGCCATGTCTCGGTCGATCGGCGATGTTGAGAGCTTTCACCAAGGCTAGGGTGAAGCCTCTACTATATAAGCGTTCTATCCACCAGTATTTTTGCTAACCTCCAATGGTTTCTAGTGTCTGACTTAGCGTACCAATTAATCTCTAGGTTATTTGGTACAGTAATTTAGCACGGCACAGCAAGGGTTTGAGGCTTGTAGATTTCAGTGGGTTCAATTGGTACAGCTTTCTATCTGACAGTCAAGGACTTAAAGTTGAATAATTGACCCCTTAGCGTAAGTTTCTGTACCGCTGCTCATTTCACCCCTACAAATACTCATTTGACCCCGAACACAGCAAGACACTAAACCTGTAACTAGTTCAATATTTGTTTAGCTTTAAACTAGTAACTAGTTTAATATTTTACTGTATTGGGCTAAAATAGCTTAATAAGAATAAAGTTGTTACATCTTTATAAAATAAACAGAATAAAGTTGTTATAGGTTTATTTTAAGTTTATGGAGACATCCCATGATCGCGATCTCGCTGGCTAGTTTGCACCCGAACATTGACCCGATATTGTGGGGTTTCATCTTCATCTATTTCTTCATCTATTTCTTCATCATTAACTACATATTCTTGGATCTGTCCATCATCAATTTCATGGTCATCATTTTCAACATAACCCTCTTTCTTCAGCTCTTCTTCAACATCAAAGTGTAAATCGATTAGCCCATCTTTGAGCTTAATTACTAGCGGATTCTTCGCCACAGCTTCAAACATTCTCCGGTCGTGTTCTCGTTGATAGTCAGATATTTTATCAACTAGATCTAGTTGATCTGGGTTGATATATCCATTCTTTTCGGTCATGTAGCGTGAGAATTTATCGATAAAATTTAGATCGTATCGGTCGAACTCTACAGTCTCTACCCCATATTCTGCTCGACACTCTTCTATCACCAAGCGTTTAATTTTGGCTGCTACTCTTTGATATTCTTGGTGATATGTCGGTTGGTTGACAACTTTTGATGCTGGTGGTTGGTTGGCTATGTTTTGGTCGATTCGATCTACTTTTTGCGCTTTTTCTGTTCGAGTTCTGCCTGGAGCAGTGCGTCCTCTTCTTGCTGCCGAGTTTGATATTGTTGGATTGAATTTGGTAGCCCTGTTATTGCCACTGTGACGAACCCGATTACTCCCAGGATCAGGTTTTCCTTCTGGCGAATGCTCTGAGTCAGTTCTTCGATCTCGCGTCTGGTTACTAAGTTCGATAAGTCCGGCTTGGATGGCGGCGAAGTCGGGATTGCTGCCACTTGCCGATCCAGTTGGCTCAGTTTGTTCAATATCTGGGTTAGGTCGGTTCTGGGTATCTTCTGGACGTAAATTACTAGCTGTTAGACTGCGTTGGTCAGTTCCGAGATCTCGGTGGGGTTGATTTCGATCTGTTCGATCTTCTCGATTAGGTCTTGAACTCGCTCCTGGCTGATTTCGACGTTCTGTTTGAATTGGATCGTGTCTTTGAGGACGACGAGCAAGGTCTTCAAGGTCGCTTCTAGTTCGCTCAAAGTCTGGGCTTGGCTCTTGGGTGTGGGGCTTGGGTTGGTCATTAACTTCACGCTGCGGTCTGCTAGGTTCAGCATTCCCCAGATCGCGGATTGCCCCCTCAGCTTGATAGATTATTTCGAGTTGGGCGCGGATGTCCTCATTAGCTTTGTCGATCTGGTCGTACAGGTCGCCGCGTTCGGTGGGGATGCCCTGCCGCCGCATGGCTGTGACATTTTTACCGAGATGGATTTGGGGGATACGAGATATCCCTTGTTCTTCATAACTACGGGAGTCGATGCGGATATCTACTCCGGCGCGAGTGAGATATTGGTTGGTGACATCTGACCATTCTTTGATTTGGTTTTCTAGGAGTTTCTTATCGTTCCATGACCGATCTTTATTCCCAAAACTGACGATTCCCTGTTCATCAATTTTCAGCTCTCGCATAGTCAGCATCACATGAGCGTGGGGGTTAGTTCCGTCCAAGTGGTGGAGGTTAATATCGGCAATCATCCCTCGATCGACAAAGGTAGTTTGGACGTATTTACGGACTAATTCGATCTGCTCCACTCGGTCTAGTTCGCGGGGGATGGCGATAATCATTTCACGGGCGAGTTGGGCATCATATCGCTTCTCTGATGCTTCGACTCGATTCCATAGTTTAGATCGATCGGTTAGCCATTCGTTGCCAGGGGTGGCGGCAATGGGGGAAAGAATTTCAGAGTGGTCTACGCCTTGCTTTTTGGTGTAGTCGTGGGTTTTTCCGGTGGCTTCGTCTTTAATCTTTTCGCCGCTGCGATATGCGGCGGCTGCGGCTGCGCTACCACCGCCACCTCGACTAACTACTTTGGCTCGAACAAAACAAATTGACACGGGTTCTGGTGTGTTTTAGTGCCTCCCGCAGGGACGCAAACATCCGCAGAATGTATATTGCGCTATTCTTATTCAGAATCGGGATATTTCTAGGGTAGCTGCTTGGTAGACTTTGGTCAAGTTATGGGGATTAGTGAGTGGGGTAGAGATTTCGGTGTATGTGGTGTTTGGGGTGTGGGCAATCTGGTTTTGTCGAGGGATGACGGTGGGGAAGTTATGGGGTTAAAATTGGGGGAGTGTCTTAGGCTCGAAGTTGAGGTTTTAAATGGGTGAGGGCGATAAGTCGGGCGGTGAAGTAAAGAAGTTGTCTCGATTGGAACGGGAGCAGGAGAAGATTCGGGTTGCTCAGGTAAATATCGATAAGATTCTGGCTGGTGAGAAGGAGAAGCAGCGGAAATATGATACCCGTAGAAAGGTTTTACTGGGGGTAATGTTTCAGGAGATGATTACTGAGGGTCGGATTCCTGATAAGTTGTTTAATGAGTTTTTGGAGAAGTATCTGAACGAGCGCGATCGGTCGGTGTTTGATGGCTATTTGCAAGAGTTCTCTACTTGTAAACCTAATTCTGGTTCTCAAGTTAAAACTACTTCTCGACCTGATTCTGTTGACCTATGAATTTTATTCCGATCAATCCATTTCTAATTATTACATTTGTAGTTTTAATTATTTTAATTGTAATTCTAGCAGTTAGAGCGGGTGGGAATTGAAGCTTTAATTCCACTAAATGCCTACTCTAGCTGGAAATCTTTAGTATTCTGGGTTGAAAAAATTCTGAAAGAATTTGGAGAAAACTATGCAATTAATTTTGTTTAAG
>JAYVPO010000166.1:0-4065 GCA_043757325.1 bacterium | reverse complement strand
ACAACAAGATCTTTTTCGGACTGTTGATTTTTGCGGAGATTTCGGTAGCGTAAAGATCCTTTATTTAGTTGCATAAGTCTTTTATTGTTTTCGTATTTAAAAACCACTTCGGAATTCGGACCGACAAAAAAATCTTCTTTTCCTTCCAAGCGGATCCTAAGCCATGAGTCAGCTTGGGTACGTATTTTTTTGTTGTCTTCAATATTTATTTCATCGTTTCCTATAACCTGAAATTCTTTTTGAGTAAAAACATAACCGCGACCGCTTAAAACAGAGACTTTATACTGTTCATCGATAGTTTTTAATTTTACAGGTTGCGCATTTACAAGTTTTGGCACCACTGAACCAGGGACATGGCCGGGCTTTTTTTCTAAAACATGGACAATAAAATTGATGGTTCGTGAACCAGATGCATTAATAACAACGGCAATGAAGCGGTGGGCCCCTTCTTCAAAACCCATTGTATCGAACTCGCAAGTCGTAGTTTTGCAGGTTGGATTTTTTTCTTCAAACCATCGGTATTCTTCTGCATTGGTTGCTTCCACAGAAAGTTTAACCACGTCTCCTTCATAAACTGCGATAGTCGTTTCGCTGTGTTTAAGAATGATTGGGAATTCGCCAGCCATTGCAACGGTCGATAGGACAATAAGAATAATGAAATGTATCAGCATATTAAAAGTTACATCGGCAGGATTTAAGTTTCATTAAGCTAGAGGATGAAACAGGGTGACTTATTTATAAGTTATTGTAACTACAGTGTTTTTTGACACGATTGAATTCAATCTAAAATACTTCTAAAGCCCGAACCCAATTACCCGACAAGTATTTAAGAGGGAATTTATATGTTTAACAATTTACTAACAATTTTACTCCTAACGGCTTGCTACGGCGGGCCTTCTAAACTTGGACAGCAAGATGGTAGCGGTGGAGCTAGACTCTATTCAGCTCCTGCGTTGTCTGACGTTGACGGTGTGAAAACTTTTCAATTTGATCCAAATTCAAAAGTTGACCAAGTTTTTAAAGGTAGTTCGACAGCGGGTCTTGGTGACGCGAGTGTGTCTTTTTCTCCAGGATCCCTATCAAGCTCAAGCATCATCACTATGCAGCCCGGTGCTTCGGTTGTGTCCGCACTTTCTAATAATTCACTTGGTGTATCCGCTACTGGAAACAGTACACCTCTTGTTATCACGAGTTCAAATAACGAGCAAAGCTCCAATCCATTTACGTTATCATTACCTGTGACAACTGCAGGGTTGGATGATTTTCAGTTGGATGGAAGTTTTAATGCGGTTTTTGCTCTGGTTTATAAAAATGGTGTGATCTACGAGCGAATAACCGATGAAAATCTAAATGTCTCTGATAAATTTGTAAAACTTCAATCTCTTTATTTTGGTTCCTACCAAGCTGTAAAAGTTAATAAACAAGTTAACGGAACATTCGAACGACGTTCTGGTCTTGCAAAAATTGGTACTCTAAAAGATTCTAAGAATATGCCCACTCCAAGTGCGACGCCTACAATTTCAAAGCCTTCAGCGTTTAATTTAATTTTGCAAATTCCAGCTCAAAATAGTACAAACATCGACCCACGCGCCCCTGTGAATTTAGGTTTTTCTAATCCGTTAGGTATGCCCACTGTAGGCCAAAATGTGAATTTTTATTCACAAAATTCAGCTGCATTTCCTTATGCACCTCCTATTGTCAGTTCTGCCGACAAACTTGGATTGACCATAAATCCTCCGGATAATTTATTTCCACTTAATGCGTGGCAAACCATTCAAATACTAGCGGGATTAAAAGATCAGTTCGGTCAGTCGATAGGGTCTGTTACGCCCGTGAAATTTAAAACTCGAGATGGAATTTGGGGTGCTCCATTGGTTCCAGTTGTTTTGGCTGTAGCAAC
The DNA here is from genome assembly GCA_043757325.1 of bacterium. Lineage (GTDB taxonomy): Bacteria > Bdellovibrionota_B > Oligoflexia > Oligoflexales > RGVZ01 > JAYVPO01. The sequence continues at coordinate 2,165 of JAYVPO010000166.1, read as the reverse complement.
AACTAACGCGGCAAGTTTTGCAGCGGATCGACTCATTAATCTTATACCTGGGAAAACATTCGCCTATTGGACAGACTCGCAACAATATAATGGTTTTACTGCCCTTTTTGACGGAGTAGCTTGGCAACCTTCGAGCACTGTTAACACCACTCCATCCGCTCAGCCAATCCAAGCGCTTTTTTTTGTGACGCCAAGTAAGTCGTTGGGAAGTGTTTACAGAACTTATAATGCAGCATACAACAAGTTGTATTTTAACAAAACTTCTGGAAACGGAGTTTGGGGAACTAGCCCAGCACTAATCGACTCGAATCCTACTGCACAGGCTTTTGATATTGCAACTAACGCATACGGCGACTCTTTTCTTTTTTGGACAAAATCTAGCTCGAACACCGATATTTATTACTGTCAGTTAATTGATTCAGGATGCATTGCTGCTGGAACTCAACTTTACACTGGGATATCAGGTACAGCATTTTCGAAACTATCAAGCCAAGTCTCCGGCACAAGCGCGTTACCTTATTTCGCTCTGGGAATTTATGATGGATCAGTATCATGTTATGGATTCGCCGGGCCCTTAGCCGCACCTATAGCAACAGGTGGCGGGTCAATTTATCAAATTTCCTCGTACTGTGCAGATGTTAAAGCAGTGTTAAACACTACTTCTAACCCTACAGATCCTGGAATGATGATTTACGAGCAAACTTCGCCGCGTTCGGTACTTATAAGACCAAAATCTGCAGGTAGCTGGGGCACTCCTCAAACTCTACTCACAAGTAATCTTCCGGGAATTTTTAAAACGAAATCTCTTAATAATGGCAGAACAGTTGTCTTTGGAATATCTGACACAGGAGTCGCATCATACACATCCACTTTAGACGGCGTTAATATTTCACCAAATATATTTCTAAATATTGCGGCTGGAGCTGGGACTTACACTTCCAGCGCCGTTGCATTGGATTTTAACGACTTCGGAGACATATTATTTTCTTATATGTATGTCAAAAGTCCATCGACTAATTATATGGGCGCTACGATTTTGGACCATGATGGAGTAACTTTGCGTGATGTACTTCCACCCGCACTCAATCCAACTTTCGTCCCAGCAGACGGCCAGCTAGTTGCGTCATTAGACAACGCAGGAAATGGATTTGTAGGTTCCTCGGATTTCTCAGGAACATTTCCAAAAATTCAAGCTTACAGATTCGACTCAACAGCAGTTGGAGTTTCGAAATGGACCACCTACCCGTTGATCACAACAAGTTACGGAAATTACACAAATTTTCCGAAAGTAGATTTAGTCAAAGACGGATACAAAGGCACGTTGTCTTTACTTTATGGTTATTGCACCGCAGGATCACCTGCTTGCGCTCCTACCGTTACTTCAGGGTCGGTAAATGTTATTAACTTTAAATAGCCCAACACGTTAAATTAATGATACCGCGCTGCTTCCGAGTAAAAAACTTAGGTACTTGTCTTGAGCCAGCCAGAAATATCCATCACGAAGCCAAGAGTATAAGCCGCGATAATAAGCGGCGCCAAAAGGCCGAGAAATAACGCAATCGGCAAAAATTCCAGTAGCTCTAAAGCGCTGTTAACATGAAAATCTTCTTTTGAAAAAAGCATTACTTACTCCCTTTTTTTGCCCTTCTAAAACTATCTAAACTGACTCGGGCCTGGTACATCATCAAATGAGTCTCGTATTGAATTCTATGATACAACGCATCGCGTTCAATATCTACGTGTTCCAAACTTTCCGGTGCTAATTTTTTTAAACGTTGAGCCACTTGCTTGGCATCAATGCACTGCTGCGAATAAAACTTAATTTGCTCGATCAACTCCACTCGGTCATCGGAAAATATCTTCGATTTGTGCATCATAAAATTCTTACCTCACAACATCGCGAACATAATCGTCCAAAACTTTTCTTTCGGTTTCGTCCAGCTGACTCGAATCAATATGTTCTAAAATATCTTCGCGAAATTTGCGGTCGACTTCGTAGTTCCTTGTAAAATCCACATTGCCTCCACTGATAGCCTGCCCGAAATAATTATTTCCGGTGAGTCTTTTCCGGCGCCCGCGTTCTCTTTTTGTACGACCCTGTTCTTCGGCTGCGGCTTGGTCTGCAATGATCAACAGCCGTGCGGCAGAATCAGAGGCGTTTTCTG
>JAYVPO010000165.1:0-15610 GCA_043757325.1 bacterium | reverse complement strand
CGAAATGTCCGTGCAGTTTTGCTCCGTGCCGAAAAGTTGAAGCGTAGAAATGGCCTTGCAGTTTTGCTCCGTGCTGAAAAGTTTTAACAGATTTCCTCGATGCCAGACTTCCAAAATAGGCTAGTATCGTATTAGTCGAGTTCCTAAATTAAGCGACACTATCAGTAAACAATTTGTCGGCGCGGGCTGTGATTTTGCCCTCGTCTGGCTCAGTTAGATTTATTAAGGCAAATTCTTTTTTTAAATTTGTTGCAAATATCCCTGGGTCATCACTGCCTAGCACAACTTGAAGATCGTTTTTTAAAAAACGAAATACAGCTAAATCTTCGACTCGATCTAATTCACCTAAAAAGAGATTCGAACTTGGGCAACTTTCAATAACAATTTTCTTGTCGCGAAGTTTTTGAATTACAAACTCCTGCATTTGAAAAACCCTGTCTTTGCGTTCATCGATCATGTTGAATCTTTCCCAATCGTTAACCAAATAACCGGGATGAAAATCTAAGAGTTCGGAAGCCGCCATTTTGTCAAAGTCGACACCTACGATGGATGCATGCCCTAGCCTTATATTAGAAAAATCTGCTACTCTAAAAATTTCTTGCAGTTTAAGTTCTGGACAATTTCCCCGCCATGTTTCACCAATATGTAGAAGTAAGCCAACACTACGAGGAAAATTCTCGGATAAAGTTTTAACTCTACCATTCATAATTAAAAGATCGTCGAAATGCTGCGAATTTTCGTAACCAGATAAATCAATTCCCGAGACATATTTCTTGTAGTTGGAATTTTTTAAAAAATACCACTCCAAGAATTCTATTTGTAGGGAAAAAATTTCAATCTGTCTCTGTAAAGAAAAAGCAATATGGTGCCGGTCAGACCCAAAAGATTCTAAATCTAAAAAAATTTTGTCGAGATAAATTTCCAAACCGTTTTTTTCTAAATAATGCGGCAAAAAGACCCGAAATTCCGACGCCGGGTATTTTTTTGATTCGTAATTTTTTAATACTTCTTGCATCACAGAAGATTTATTTTCCACAACGGGAAAAGCTGCTATCGCAAGATTAAAACGGGCTTGAAATTCCAAAAATGTAGACTTTTTAGTCACACAAAATATTTTTGCAACAGCGTCGGGAGTTCTGTCCAAAGTTGCTTCAAAGATTCCGCTAGGTGTTTTAAAAGCCTTTTTATATTCTGCCTCAAACCAAGATAATTTTGCTTTGATTGTGCTTGATTCCTGGGTCGTGCCACCTAGCGACCGCAACTTTCGCCAGATCATCTCGGGCGTAACGCAGCCGTACAAATGAAGATGCAGATCATGCATTTTTTTCGTGATCTTTCGAAAGAAAAATTCTTCCTAACGTGTTTTTAGACCAAACTCGGAAACGGTCCACATACTCGTAAGCTGCTGGCACAATCACTAAACTCAAAAGTGTTGAACTAATAATGCCCCCGATAATGGCCACGCCCATACTTGTGCGTTGGCGTGAGGCCTCGTTAAGCCCAATCGCTACAGGCAACATTCCTGCGATTAAAGCCACAGAAGTCATTAAAATTGGTCTCAGCCGATTTTTGCCTGCGGCCATCATGGCTTCGCGCCTAGTCATTCCAGCTAATACCTGTTGATTGGCATAGTCTACAAGTAAAATAGAATTTTTAGTTGCGATTCCAAACAACAAAATACAACCGATCATCGCAAATAAATCCAAAGATTTTCCAGTGGCTAACAATGCAAAGAAAGCGCCGCTAGCGGCTAATGGAAGCACTAACATAATCGTAAAAGGTGTAACAAAACTTTCATATAAACTAGCTAAAACAAGAAAAATAAAAAGAATCGAAAGAGACACAGCAACAATCATATTCTCAATTAATTCTTTAAAGTTTTCTGCTTGACCAGTAAATATATGGCGCATCCCGAGAGGGATTTTTAAATCTGTCGTAAACATTTTATTAATATCATCAATGACGCCCGCCATGCCTGGTCCATCGGGAGTTAAATCAGCTTGAATTTGGACATATCTTGAGCGATCCTGTCGGTATATAGTCGAGGGCCCGTTCGTAGCTTTAAGTTGTGAAATACTATTTAATTTAATCAAAGAATTATTGATGTTTGGTGCATAGGTGTTTGCAAAACCTTTTGTTAAATTTCTCTGATTTTCTTCCAGATAAACTCTAATATCGTATTCTTGGCCATTTTCTCTAAACACTGCGGCTACTGTACCTTCTATTTGAGTACGCAATTCATTTCCAATTAAATTTGTAGAAATTCCTAGCTTTTCCGCACGCATTCTATCCACTACAACCTGTACTTCTGGTTTGCCAGGGCGAATATTTAAATCGACATCGCGTAACGCCGGATGATTTTTAAGTCTTTCTTGAACCTTCCGACTAAAGGTTTCCAGTTCAACTAAGTTCTCTCCAACGATATTTAATAAAAAAGGCCGACCGCCGCCTCCAATCATATCGATGTCTTTGACCACCGGGTTATTTACGGCAAATTGTTTCAGCTCTTTTCGTATAATATCTTTGAATTGCGACGTGTTCATGGGGCGCTCTTTTGAGGAGACCAAATGCACATAATAATTGGCAACGTTGGGTTGTCCATTTGTTTTTCCCACAACCATGGACACCACCGAAACTTCCTTGTGGGACCGAATAAGTTTATCTACAATTTGGGCCGTTTCGTTCATGCGATGAACACTTGTGCCCGGAGGTGTATCGATTGCAACCGAGAATTCGCCATTATCTTGTGCGCTTAGAAACGTTTTCGGGATTTTTTTGGCGGCCACCATACTTACTGCAAAAATAACAAGTCCCAATAAGATCATTACAAATGGTAAACGCATGGTGAATCTTAAGACACCCAAATAAAAGTCCTCTACCCGATCTTGAAACCAGCCAAAACTTCGAACTGGAATTGTTAGAAATCTAGAAAGAGCGTTCATCTTTCCGGATTCGTGACTTCCGGCAAAGTAAGCCGACATCATTGGTGCAATTGTTAGAGCATCAAAGAGTGAAATCGCCATGGCAAAACAAATTGTCATGCCAAATTCCTTAAAAAACTGCCCAACAACCCCTTGCAAAAAAGAAATCGGCGCAAATACTGCAATTACCGTTAAAGTTGTTGCCACTACTGCTAAGGTTACTTCTTTTGTGCCTTCTAACGCGGCCATAATAGAAGATTTACCCATTTCAATATGCCGATAAATATTTTCTCTAACAACGATAGCATCGTCGACCAAAAGTCCGACCGACAAACTTAAAGCAAGAAGCGTCATCACGTTGATGGTAAATCCTGCCGCTGCCATCAAAATAAAAGCACCCAATAAAGAATTTGGGAGCGCTAGTCCGGTTATCAAAGTCGAGCGCACACTTCCCAAGAAAAAATACACAACTATAATTGTTAAAACGATTCCTATCAAAATACTTTCTTGCACGTCGTATACATTCGCTCGAATATACATGGCGCCATCGCGAATTAATTTAATTTTTGGCGCACCTGGATCTTTACCAAACTCTTTATTTAAAGTTTCAATCCGATCAAAAACGGCCTTGCCAACAGCCACAGTATTTGCCCCGGATTGTCGGTAAATATCAAGGAATATCGCCTGATTTCCGTTAAAAAAAGACAAAGACTTTTCTTCTTGCAATGAATCAGTCACCCGACCAACTTGTTTTAATGAAATCGGAATGTCGTTTCCAAGAAAATTAATTACGGTTTCTTCGATGTCTTTAACCGTTTTAAATTCGCCCAATGTTCGGTAAACCTTTTCGTCTTTTCCTTCTTCGTATTTTCCAGCAGGAATATTTTGACCAGACAAACCTATCCGCTGATTAACCATGGTTGCAGAAAGTTCATACTGCTTGAGCTTTGCACGATCGAGAGTGACTTGAATTTCTCTTTTACGTCCACCCAAAAGATCCACAAGACCGACTTGGCTAATTTGTTCGAATTTAGGTTTGATTTTTGTATCCACAAACTCATAAAGTTTCGCAGGCGTCATATCACCGGAAATAGCGACCGTCATAATTGGCTGATCGGCAGGGTCAACGCGGCGTGTAACTGGCTCCAAAATATCTGCGGGAAGTTTTCTGCGAGCACTACTTGTGCGATCTTTAATAGTCTGCTCGGCATATTTTATGTCAGTTTCTAAAGTAAACTCTGCCACAACAATGGCCACGCCTTCTTGACTAATACTTCGCAAGGTTTTGATCCCTGGCACCGTGGAAAGTTCTTCCTCAAGTGGCCGCGCAATTAAAGTTTCTATCTCAGTGGGGCCTGCGCCAGGGTAGGGGATTTGTACATAAACCACCGGAAAAGTAATATTTGGAAATTGATCTACACCAAGTTTTTTTAAACTTAAATAGCCCACAGAAAGCATCGAGACGACAATGCAGGTGATAAAAATCGGACGGGAAATTGATAAATTAGCTAAATTCATTGTTAAACCCCAAACGCTTTCATTTGCGCAATAATTTTTAAAACATCAGCCTGCCCGCGTATTCGTGCAATCTGCGCAGTCGCCAAATCTTGTTCAAACTGTAAAACTTGAAACAATGTTGTTCGGCCGTTAGTCTGGCGTTTTTTCTCTAAAGAAAATTTCTCTTTTTGCACTTCTTCGATTTCTTTGTACAAAACGAGCTTGTTTTTAGATTCCATCAGAAGTTTATTCAAATTGTCCCAATCGCGCTTTTCATCAAATTTTCTTTTCAACGTATTCGCCTCGCTTGCCAAGATATCTTTCTGCAAAGACTGCCGTTGTTTTATCAAAGAATCACCCCCTAAAGGTGCCGTAAATTTTAATCCAAGAGAAATCGTCGGTCGTTCGCTGGTACTTGCTTGATTTACTGCAGGTCGCAAAGTTTCATCTTTCCCATTTAACGAAAGTAAAGCAAAAGCACTCACATCAGGCTGGTATTTTTCATAGGAAACTTCTTGGTTTAATTTCGAAATTTTTTCGAAATGTTCTGATAGTTTTACGTCCGGACGGCTGCTCTTCATCATGGGGATTGCACTATCTTCGACATTAGTATTTATAACCTCTGGAAGAGTTTCATTGACGACATTTTCATCTTTGCCGCGCAAAGAATTGAAAGCGCGAATACTTGCGTTTTCTTCGTCTTTAGCCAACTGCAATTCTAAAATTCGAGCGCGGTAAGCCGCATCAGTCTGCAAAAAATCACTTGCGTCAGCCAACTGGGAATCGGCTCGATGTTTTGCCCATTCGCGTAATTTTTTGGCGCGGCCTACACTTTCTTGTGTAACCTTTATAGCTTCACGAGCTAGTGCCAATCTCCAAAACTGAGTCTCTGCTTCGACCATTATTCCAGTCATTTTCATCTCTTCAGAAAGTTGAGTTATTTCGCTTTGGGCGCCCATTAAAGCCTGCGTCGCACGAATTTCTTTACCGCCGACATTGCGCCAAAGTGACTGATTCAATTCTACAACTGGGCTAGCGGTGAAATATTTCGGAGTAGTAATGAAATTGGAACTGGTACCTTCAATATCAAATTGATTGACATTATAATAAAACTTTGTTGAAAGCCCAAAGTCTGTTTGACCAGAAACTCCAAGTTGCAAAAGATCCAGAGTTGTTTTATCACCTTGTGAATTAACATTAGAGGTCGGCTTCTTATCAATAGTGCGCTGCGCTGTTCCAAAAACTGACGGCGCTAAAAGCATATCCTTTTCGTACGACTTCAACTCTGCCGACTCGCGCGTTAATTGAGACGCATTAAAAGACGGATTCTGTGCGCGAACTTGGGCAAGATAATCTTGCAATGATAAAGACTGTGCTTGTCCGCTTCCCACCACGCATAGTTGCACCAACAAAATTAAAGTTAGAAATTTCAAAGCCACTCTCCTCAATGCAGAATAATAAGTCATATAATATCATAAAAGTTTAAGTTTAGTTTAATCGGAATTTGTAAAGTTCTCGAGATTACAAGTTGGTGCAAAATAGATTTTTTTGTTTGCTATAAAATTCTGCAGTTGGAATAATCACAAACTAATGGAAATGTAACCTGTTTTAGAAAACTCGAAGCTTTGCCGAAATAATGATCTCTATCCGAATCTGTAAAACTTTTTATTTTTTTTTGGTGTTCCTATTCCAGTGTGATTTGCACGCCAAAATAATTCGTGGACCGAACTTTTATCATGAAGTCACAGGGAATCTAAATGATAATCCGGACGATACCTCACGCCCAAAACGTATTGACCGCGATAAGCTTCGGCTCGTAGCTCCAATAGATCGAACGTTTTTTAATGGTTTGCTTGCTGCCAGATACGAACTTTATAGCGAAAAATACAGCCAATCCTTATCCCAAACACCCTCCGATCGCCACGTCAATATGCTTGGGTTTACGTACATCCCTCATTTTGATGAAGGGCCTCCGACTTGGTTTTTAACTTATGGCTATTTTGGCGATTTTGTCCAAGCACCTATGCACGAGTTAAGTATTGGGATTAATCTTCGCAATACGCCTTTTTATTTTTCGGTAACAGAGGCGGCCAACGTTGATCTGTATGTTGCTCTTTACACTCGGCGGTTTCCCTGGGGATTTCGCGTGCTTCCGCTTTTGATGTATCACGCGGAATTTCGCGGCGGCTGGTATTTAAAAACCGATATACCGACAAATATTTTTGTAGGCCGGGTGTCGCAAGACCAAAACTGGATTCTGGAGTTTTCAGCCTATGCCCATTCCCTAAATTATCCTTGGACGGAACGAGCTGGTGACAGTGGGTGGATTGATGGTTACACCACTAATTATATTCTGGGTGGTAAAAAAAGAATTTATAGAATTCTTTACGGAACTTTTTACGTGGGTGTTCAATCATCGAATTATTGGTATACAATTAAAGACGACCGTGATGTTTTTCAACAACACACAGAATTTGCGCCGGTTGCGATGCTGGGAATGGAAACTTTATTTTCGGTAAAATAAATTCGGAGGAGAATCATTCGTACTGCGATCTCTATTTCAAAAAAGCAGTACGAACCGGAGGACAAACTGTTGAACTAAGACTTTTTAATCATATAGGATTGTGAAAGTAGGGCCAACATCTAATAAAAATATGCCTAAAATCAACGAGTTATAATTATTCCTAAAATTTTTTCCCCAAACCATAATTTTGATTTTAAGGCTCTGAATTCATTCGCTTTACGGTCTTTTTGGAACGAATTCAAATTTCAGTTTGCTCAAAATTTCGGCAGTTGGCTTGGGGCATTGCTTTTTGTTTTGGTTTATTTTTATATTCTGGATGACCTTTCTTCGTGGGATATAAAAATCACTTTTGGGCCGGCTTCGTTAAGGAAAATTTTATCGTGGACGGTGGTGATTTTATTTGGCGTAAGTTTCGGGCGTTCCACTCATCAGTTAGTCAAAACAGACTCTCTCGTACACTGGTTAAAACTTTTCGAACCTGCTCAGGGTGTACTTTTGTGGTTGCGAATACTTCGTGTTGGGCTTTGGTCGGGTGCCACTATCGCAATGCTTGGGCTGGCTTTTTTGATTTTGCGAGTGCCTATTTCTGTAAATCATGTTTTTGTTTTAATTCTGATTTTTCTTTTAACTTATTTTCTATCGCAAAGATCTTTTTCTAGAGATTCTTTCAAAAATAAAAATTACAAAAACAAAAAATTGCCAGCCAAGATTTCAGAACGCGATGTTTTGCTGTGGAAAGTCTTTTACTTTGCGAAAGAAAGTCCGCTTTTTGTCAGTCTTTTAGGAATTGTTGGCGCGGGCTTGTTAGTTGGGGTATTTTTGCAAAAATATGTACACAATTTCTATGGCGGCTGTTTTGTATTTCTTCTGTCTGGATTTTTGTTGGCCTGCAGTTGTGTTCGCATGCTGGCAAATGCGTTAAACTTTCCACTTTTCGAATGGTCGACCTCCGTGACCCATCATCAAATAATCTTTCGGTATAGCGTAATTCTCAGTGTTGTATCAATGACGTTCAGTTTGATGATATTTTTACTCGCTACTGTAGGAATGATTCCGGTAGAAAAACTTCTCGTCGATGCTTTTTGCTTTTTTACCGCTCCAGTTATGGCACCTGGTTTGTTTTTTATATTAGACCCGCGCAAACCGTGGATGACAGAATTGGTCATTTTTTTGGCGACTTTTCTGATTGGGACGTTCGTAATCATTTCGCCGTTTGCTTTTGCGGTGGTGATAATTTTCCTAATTTCTGGCCTTAATTATCAACAAAACCGTTATTATCGGGTTTATTTATGAAAATTTCAATTTCCGCACTCAATAAAAAAATTGGCAGCGAAGGAAAAACTTTTCAGCTTGGACCCATTGACTTTACTGCGAATGGGTCAGACGTAGTGGGAGTATTTGGTCGAAATGGTGCCGGTAAATCGACGTTTTTTAATATCCTGAGCGGCCGTAAAGAAGGAACTTCGGGGCAGTGTCTGTTAGACGAAAAATTAATCCGACCAGATCGCCCTGACGTAAGAACATTAATTGGTTATCTGGAGCAAGAAGCCGAGCTTCCCCAGTGGCTTGAAGCGCTGGATGTTCTGCGAATTCTTTGCTTATTTTACAAAATTGAAAACGCTGAAGAAAAGATTCAAGCACAGATTTCTTTTTGGGGAATTGATTTATTTAAGAATAAAATTATTCGCGACTGCTCCTACGGAATGCAAAAAAGAGTTCGTCTTGCGCTTGTTTCTCTTATTCAGCCGATGGTTTATATTCTTGATGAACCAATCAATGGACTCGATCTTGAATATGTTAAGAAGTTTTCACAAAGTTTAAACCAATGGCGCGAGCAGCAAAAAATTGTCTTTTTAAGCCTTCATTCGGCCCACTTTGCAGCGATTCACTGCACTAGAGTGTTGTTTTTTGAAAATGGCACTCCACAGGAAATACTCGAGTGGTCAACTCAGAACGTTTCCGAGCGCATTGTCTGTCTTGAGTCGCGCTTTTAACGCCTTAATTAAAACGTCTTCCAAAGCCGCAACGGAAATTTCGGTTCCACACTTGTAGTGCGATAATGGGCACTTTGTTCGGCCATGTGACGTACAGGGTCGACAAGGCAATTCTTTAACTTCGACGGTCGTCTGATCAGTCGATAGAGATCCAAATCCAAATTCATCTGAAGTCGAACAGTAGACTGTGCAGACAGGAGCATTTAAACTCGAGCAAATATGATTTGCCGCAGAATCTAAGACATAATTCAGCAGACTATCCTGCATTATTGCAGCTGTTTGCAGCAAACTATAACCTTGTGTGAGAACTTTTGCCGCGGGGTTTTTGGTAAGCAGCAAAAGCTTTTGGCACTCGCTATCTTCAGCTGGTGAGCCGCATATAAATATATCTAATTCCGCAGGAATTCGATCTATCAGCTCCGCCCATTTTTCAAATGGTAGTTTTTTGGTCGCGCGAGCAGAAGTCGGAGTAATTGTTATATAAGGCCTTTTAAATCCTAAATCATCAGTAAATTTTTCGGGATAAATCTTTGGTTTAAATTGTAAAAGTGGTGGGTCGGTAGGATCCCAAAGGGGCAACAAAAGATTTAGGCAGCGAGTGATTTCATGGCGGTTTTCTGTCAGGCTATGCGGTGCCGTGTGGGTAAAAAAAGCGCTTAGTTTACTAGCTCTGTAACCACAAATTATTTTTGATCGAGCCAATAAAGACAATAAAGCTGTGGAAAAATGCCTTTGAACATTAATAACACAATCGTATTTTTCCGCCCGAATGATTTTTACTAAATTCCAAAAATTTCGCCATTTGTTCGTCGATTTATTCCAGGTTAAAACCTGACCTAAATAAGGGTGACCGGCCAAGACACCTTCATGGTTTTTGCGCACCAGGAAGTCTATCGCCGCGTCAGGAAATTTTACATGTAATGCTTCGATTAAAACTGTGGCTAAAATCACGTCGCCAAGAAAGGCCGTTTGAATAATTAAAATTTTTTTACGATTGCAGCTCATGGAGTGTCTCAAGTAAACTCATCGGTCGAAATGAATAAAACACAATATTATCAGATATTTCTTCGCGCGTTAGAATTTTTTTTCTTAAGCGTTATTTGTTGGTGTTTTTTGCATCATGCGCGCGCCGCGATTCTAGTACCAGGACTTGTGCCATTTTGGGATGAAGCAGGTCACGGCATGGATGTCATTTCTTTCGCGGAGTCGCTGAAACATTTTTCCCTACCAGAATTTCTTAATCAACTTTGGCTTAGTGATTATTGGCCGCCAGCTTTTCCACTTTTTGGCAGTATCGTGGCTCTTTTTACAGGCTATCACTGGTCTAGTTTGCGACTTATCATCGCAACTTTAAGCTGTGGATGTTTGGTTTTGGCTTATTTATGCTTAAGGCCACCGTCACGAAATCCCGGGTTTGTTTTAGGAGCTTTGGGTGCCTTTGTGGCAATCGTAAGTATCACCCTGTCACCTCTATACCAGGTTTATAGCAGCCTTGTGATGCTTGAAATCCCCGGAATTTTTGTTACACTCGCAGCACTTTATTGTCTCCGTCAGTACTTAACTTCAGGTCGAAATTACTGGTTAAAACGTACAAGTATTCTTTCGGGAGTTTTGTTTTTTACTAAGTTTAATTATTTTTTAATGTGGTTTATTCCACTGTTTATTTTTGTAACGTGGGAAAATCGCGCGGATTTTTTAAAATTTCTGTTTTATTTTAAACGCGTCTTGGCTAATACACGCAAACGGTCTGTGTTTAATTATTTTGTTTTGGCGTACGTCGGATTGCTTTTTTTTATTCATTTCAGCGGAGGGTATTCGGGTAGAGTAGGTGGCGTCCCAATTGAGCTAAAAGAGATTTGGGGTAATCCTATTTATATTCTTGTTTTAGTGATCGTCTTAAAAGTAGTTTTAAGCGATCGCAAAAAATCGCGCCAAGTCATCCGGAATATTTGGCACACAGCATACCCATGGCAACCTTTTATTCGTTACACGCTTTTTCCTATCGCGCTATGGCTGGCTAATCCGCGATTTTTCGGTAATTTTTTAAATTCGGTCATCAATAGTTCGAAGCGACAGTCATGGCGTGAAATGCTTACGTATTACCCCAAGGCATTAATTTTTGAAATATCACCTAATGCATGGTTCGGTGTGCTGTTGCTGGTCTGCCTAGTTTTTAACGTGGCGGTTTCGGTTCGAATGTTTTTTCGATTCAATAACCAATCAAGTCAAAATCCAAGCCAAAAATTTTTCGTTTTTTGTGTTTTTTTAACCTCACTAAATTTTTTGATGGTCATTGTGCATCCCAATTATATATCAAGGTATTTGCTTACAGTTTATCCACTTCTGTGTTTACAAGTTGGGCTTACATTGCATTTTTTGACATCGAAAGTCCGAACAGCGTGGCTAAAAATCCCGCTTGGGTTGGTAGTCGTTTGTATGATTGTTTTCCTGGGCAAAATTTTTATCAGCCAGCAAGAAATTTTTACATGGTCTGAAAATCTTAGTAAGGAAGCTGGATCCTACCGTGTTCAAAGCCTTGGGGAGGTGCTGTGTAATCTTGGTCTTGGTAAGAAAACCACGCTTATTGGCTACAATAATTCACTCAGTCCAGATACTTTGGCTTGGATTTGTAAGAACAGACATCCCAATACTTTATTATCCGCTATGCCAAAGACATTAACTCGATTTCGACTGGATCCTGACCGTACCGACACGTCTGAAATCTTCAGCAGTACAAATCTAGACCGAGTTATCTGGTTGACTTACCATAACCATCTAGAGTTTTCTGATAAGTTTGTTTTGTATTTCCGGCGGTACGTTGAATTTCGAAAATCATTATTGAAATCGGCGTACCGATTGACCAAAAGCGTTAATTTTGATGAGTACACGATAGAAATTTTTGAAAAATAGATTTTTGTCATAATAATTTGCATTTCAAGAAGGTTATGTTTCAATTAAAGTAATCCTTAACTAAATATTTAAAACCTCACTTTTTTGAAGGTTAATCCGAAGAGAAAGCATGCAAATAAGAAAACGAATAATTTTTGCTGCGGTTTTTGAGTGTTGTTTTTCCTCGTTGCTATTAGCAGTAACTATTCCTTCTCGTAAAAATCTCGCTGAACAAAAGAAGAACATGCCCATTCAGCCTGTTTTTGACGAAAATTTTGATCGTTGGCTCAAGCTTATGATCAACCAACCAGAAAAACTCGAAGATTCCAAAGCCGATGTGACGAAATACCTTAAAGATAAGGACGAGGTTTTTCGTTTCGCATTTTTAATCGCCTGGGAACGCCGGCATAATAAGGTAGTTGATCAAGAGACTTTATTAAGTGCCGTTCGAGTTGTCGAGGATCATATTGCCGCAACACTTGTAAAGCCTGCACCCGCAAAGCCTGTGGCTAAGCCACCTATGCTGCCAGATTTGATTACTATGATTTTGCAGGAAGATTCCGTTAGTCTCGAACAACAAAGAAAATTCGAAACGTTTTTGATGCAGCTTCCTGTTTCTGCATGTTCAACTAAGGAATGGTTTCTAGACAAATTGACCACGGCAAAGTCTAACCGCTTTAGCGATGACGATATAACTAAAATTATTCGAGTTTTAGAAGATTATGAATCAACAAATAGCTTGAAACGTGGATTGGAAATCATTCTCGAGTCAAGCACTACCGAACAAATTAAAAAATTTGCTAAGGAATTCTCAACTTTGGCTCAGAAAGTTCCCAAGTTTTACTCACGTTTTCCAGATTTGCAAACAGACAAGATTCGGCAATCGAATCCCATGCTGAATTTTTCAAATATCGAAACCCAAATCCGCAACAATCAATGCACCGAAGCTTGGAAAAGTTTCGCTGGTGGTATCGATTCTTTGGCTCCAAATTCCAAAAACTCTCAAACCGATCAATATGTTGAAATAGGCCGGGAAATTGATAAGTGTTTTGGTGGAACAAGGCGTACCGAAACCCGCGAAAACTGGGCGCAAGCGGAAAAAAGCTGGCAAAAAGCTTTCGGTAATCGGGGAAGCTTGTTGGTGAAAATTCGCCTAGGGTACCTAGATTGGATAATGAATAAAGTTGATGAAGCCGAAAAAGCGTTTTTAGAACTTTACGCAAACAGGGCGCAGACTAATCTTCTACCGGCTGACGAGGCAAAGCTTTTGTTTGTGTTAGGTCGTATTGCAGATTCCAAAATGAACTTTTCGCAAGCTGCAACTTATTTGCAAGAATATGTAGAACGTTTCGATCGCGAAGAAGACTTCGAGGTTGCTTTAACAACTTTGATTACTGCCAGGTCGTCGTTAAAAGATTTTAAAAATCTCGAAGGCACTCTGGATACGTTTGTGAAAAAACAATCATTACTGGATCCTTTAGAGCGCGTGGTAGGCTACAATTCGCTGTCACTATTTTGGCTTGGGCGTGCATTCTTAGAAAACGGCAAAACAGACTTGGCGTTAGCCACTTGGAAAAAACTTGCAGGCGAATATTATTCGACGTACTACGGTGCCATGGGGCATTTTATGTTCGAAAAAGTTAGCCGCAAACCTTTTTTGATGGAACCTGTTCGCACGCCATCTTTTCGCGATGAAGAATTATTTTCTAAACTCGACAGCCGAAATCTTTTTCATGCCACCAGAGCCCAGCAGTTTCTAAAAATGGGGGCGACGAGTAGTGCCAAATGTGAAATTCGAGAAATCCGCTCTTCGACAACTGACTATCAAAAGACGTTAATTAAGGCTGTATTACAATATGCTTCAGGATCGTGGCTTGATGCCGTAAGATCTTTCGATTCCATTCCACGATATTTTAGAAATTCATTGCCGATTGGTTTCGAGCGGATTTTATTTCCGCAGAATTACGCCGAAATGGTGGTAAAATATTCCCGTAAATTAAATCTCGATTCGGATTTTGTGTTTGCTTTAATTCGTCAAGAAAGTGTTTTTGATCCCAGTGCAAGATCTTTGGTCGGCGCAACAGGTTTAATGCAACTCATGCCTGAAACAGCACAGCTTGAGGCTTCAAAATTATCTGGAAATTATGTGACCGCCGAAGTCAAACGAAAATTAATTAAAATGACTAAGCTGCGTCGCAATTTGGAAGATCCGGAATTAAATATCATTCTCGGCGTTCATCATATTCATCGGTTGCTGTCAATGTATCGGTCTCCAGTATTGGCACTTTCGGCCTACAATGCTGGTCCTGTTGCGTCAGAAAGATGGCGCCGGACCATTTCAACGGACGATTATCTAACGTTTATCGAGCGCATCCCTTACAAAGAGACGCGTGGGTATGTTAAACTCATATTACGGAACTATTTTTATTATCGACGCTGGTATGGAACTCCAACGTTAAAAGATGCGCAGCCTTTAGAATTTGTGACTTCACAGCTTTTGACTTCAATTCAAAAGACCACAAGACCAGGCAAAAAACTGAATAACTAGATTTTATTTAGGAGAACTATGACAGGACAGAAAAAAGGCAAAGTTGTTCCCTTTCAAACTCTTCAGCAAAAACGTTTGGACAGGCAGTCCAGAGTTCTGATTCAAATTTCAGACGAAATCGATGCTATTATTCTTCGGCACCTGCAGCTTGGGCACTGTGATCCAAAAGATCTGGCAGGTCTTTTAGCTCATCGTTTAGGTACTTTAATGAAGCATTGCGACGGCAAAGAATATCTTTGGGAAGTTTGCGAAAGAGTTTTACTCAAGCAGGCCGAGATATCTTAGTCTTTTACTCATTCTATATTGTGCCGGCTATCCCGGCGATATAGACTTAAAATTGCCGGCTTAGTCGGCATTTTTTAAGGTTGCACAAAACGCCATATGTATATTCCTAGGTTTCTTGACCTAAATAACTTGCTTTCCAAAAAGTCGTATTTTCTTCTCGGGCCTCGTCAAACCGGGAAAACTTCGCTTATTCGCGATTCGTTAAAATTTTGTCGAAAATACAATCTTCTAGAATTCGAAACTTATTTATCTTTAAGTCAAAACCCATCGCGACTCAGCGAAGAGTTAAAAAATTACCAAGGTACTGTTGTTATAGACGAAATACAAAAACTTCCAATGTTACTGGATCAAGTGCAAATTCTTATAGAAGAGCGTGGGTTATTTTTTTTATTGACCGGCTCTAGTGCGAGAAAACTTCGCAGTGGCGGCGTAAATCTTTTAGGAGGTCGTGCACGAACGGCTCGAATGCATCCATTTACATCCGAGGAGCTTGGGGATAAATTTGATCTTATCCGTGCACTGAATTTTGGTTTGCTTCCATCTATTTATTTTTCCGATGACCCGAAAGCAGATTTAAAAGCTTACACTGGAGAGTACTTAAAAGAAGAGATCGCTGCCGAAGGTTTGACTCGCAATGTCCCGGCGTTCAGTCGGTTCTTGGAAGTGGCGGCTTTATCAAACGGACAGATTTTGAATTACCAAACTGTTAGTTCGGACTCGGCTGTGGCGAGAACAACGGTGCAAGAATACTATGCAATTCTTAAAGACACGCTTATAGCAGAAGAAGTTGAAGTTTGGGGAAAATCTCGTAAGCGAAAATCTATTACTAAGAGTAAATTTTACTTTTTTGATTTGGGAGTGGTAAACGCATTACAGAATTCAGGAAAAATCGCTAAAAAATCCCCGCTTTTCGGGGCAGCGTTTGAGTCGTTTATATTTCAAGAGCTTGCCG
>JAYVPO010000164.1:0-15689 GCA_043757325.1 bacterium | reverse complement strand
CGACGAGAAAAACCTGACGAAGACAGTGCTATGCGCACGGCGAGGAGGGTTTTTTGAAGTCAACGCAGTCATTTTTCTCATTTCGCGCCAGCGCCAGTGACGGCGCCAGCGATGCCGCCTACAAGATCATATTCATAAACTTGAGTTATCCTCACCCGCTGAATGGAATGCGCCTTCACATCGCCATCATTAATATAGACAACTCCGTCGACTTCCGGTGCTTGGATCGACAGCCTACCTTCAAATAAAAATTCACTTTCTAAACTCGGGCCACTAATAAGCACATCAACTTCTCGGTTTAAATATTTTTGCAAATTGCCTGCGCTTACTTTTTTCTGCAAAGCCATAATCTTTTTTTGCCGGGATTTTTTAATCTTTTCGTCGATTTGATCAAGCATTCGGCCAGCGACCGTGCCTTCTTCCTGAGAAAAGCTAAAACAGCCCAAGTGCTCGAATTTCATCTCTTGCACAAAGTTGCAAAGTTCTAAAAAATCTTCCTCTGTTTCGCCAGGAAAACCCACCATCACCGAAGTTCTAATCGCAACTTCCGGAACTTTACTACGCACTTTTTGCAGAATTCTTTTTATGCCGTCTCGTGACACATCACGTTTCATCGCGACCAAAATTCGGTCGCTTGCATGCTGAACAGGAATATCGAGGTACTTTACAATTTTTTCTTCGCTGGCAAAAAAATCTAAGAACTCATCGCTGATATTTTCAGGATAAACATACAGCAAACGTATCCACCTTAGACCCTCAACTTTAACTAAAGCTTTAAGCAGCGCCAATAAATCGGAATCTTTTAAATCCCGACCATAGGCCGCAAGATCTTGAGCGATAAGATTAATTTCTAAAACCCCGTCATCAACCAAACCCATAACTTCTTTAGCGACACTATGAATGGGGCGCGAACGAAGGGGGCCGCGAATTGCGGGAATGATACAAAATGCGCACTGATGATCGCAACCTTCAGCCACTTTGACGTAAGCACTGTGTTTAGCCAGAGTATTAATTCTGGGAATAAATTCCGAGTAGAGGTAATTCTTGCGCTTGGCCATAACTTGGCCTTTTTTTAAATCCGCACTGATCATATTTGCCAAATCAGGAAACTCATCTGTACCGATAAAAAAATCCACCTCAGGAAGACCCTTTGCAAGCTGGGTTTTGTACCTTTGAGTTAAGCAGCCTGCAACCACGAGTTTTAAATTAGGATTGGATTTTTTATACGACGCACATTCCAAAATCGTATCGATGCTTTCTTTTTTTGCGGATTCAATAAACCCACAAGTATTGACCACGATTGCATCGGCAGCTTGGGGATTGTCGCAGATCGTCCAATTTTTTTCGCGCATAACTCCCAGCATCACTTCCGAGTCAACGCGGTTTCGTGCGCACCCAAGCGAAATAAGGTAGAGGTTTTTTGGCAAATTTTCCATGATCGGCGGTTGTTATAACACGAATTTTTTGGAAGGATTACACTTTTTATTAAAATCTTATTTTATTTTTAAGATGCCGTGCGTAAGTCTTTTCGTAGGATTTTTCCGACATTAGACTTTGGCAACGCATCGCGAAACTCAACCGATCGCGGTCTTTTATATCCTGTAAGATTTTCACGGCAGAATTCTTTAATTTCCCCTTCGGTCAAGCTGGGGTCTTTTTTAACGATATAAACCTTTACGGATTCCCCAGAAGGACCGTCTTTAACCCCAACGGCTGCCACTTCCATAACTTTGGGATGTTTTGAAAGAACCTCTTCAATTTCATTTGGATAAACATTAAAACCAGACACCAAAATCATATCTTTTTTGCGGTCGACAATATAAAAAAATCCATCTGCATCGATGCGCGCCAAATCTCCCGTAAAGAGCCAACCATCTTTTATTGTTTTTGCGGTTTCTTCGGGCTTATTCCAATAACCCTTCATGACTTGGGGACCTTTTATACAAAGCTCGCCAACTTCTCCAAAGTGAACCTCAACGCCGTTGTCGTCGACAATTTTACAATCCGTGCCCACCAGAGGAATTCCCATGGCGCCTTTGCGTGGCGGAAGGGTCAGCGGATTTAAATGAGTCACCGGTGAAGCCTCGGTCAAACCGTAGCCTTCGTAAATTTGAACGCCCGTAATTTGAGCAAAACTTTGTGCCACAGATTCCTGAAGTGCCATTCCACCGGCAACGGCAATTTTCAAATCTTTAAAGTCTAATTGCTTAAAAATATCACAGTGATTTAGCGCATTAAATAATGTATTAACCCCGGTCATCGCGGTGATGCGATATTTCATGAAAATCTTAGCTGTGTTGGCGATTGGAATGGGCTTTGGCACCAATATAAGATGATGCCCGTCGCTTAAAAAAGTTAGAAAATTCACGGTCAAACTAAAAATATGATACAAAGGTAAAGCCGTCAAAGCAGTTTCGGTGCCGTTTTTTGTTTTAGGTGCAATGAGATTTCGAATTTGGATAACATTGGCGAGAATATTAGCGTGGGTTAATTCCGCACCTTTGGAGACGCCAGTTGTACCTCCCGTATACTGAAGAAATGCATTATCCTGGTGGGTAAGATTTTCGACTTCCGTATAATCAGCCGATCCTTGACCAATGGCGTCTAAAAAATAAGTCACTTTTAAATTATGCTTTGGAACAACGCGTTTTAATTTTAAAACAGCTTTCACTAGAAAGCTTTTTAGCACCGGAAGTTGATCAGCGACAGAAGTTAAAATAACCGATTGAATTTTAGTTTCGCTCAAGA
This sequence comes from bacterium, assembly GCA_043757325.1. GTDB lineage: Bacteria > Bdellovibrionota_B > Oligoflexia > Oligoflexales > RGVZ01 > JAYVPO01. Next base: position 12,941 of record JAYVPO010000164.1, on the reverse strand, counting down.
TTTCTTCGAGTTTATTGACAAATAAATCAACGATTACAAGGAATTTGGCGCCGCTATCATTAAATTGATGCTTCATTTCCCGGGGCGTGTAGAGCGGGTTAGTTGGAACACAAACCGCTCCAATTCGGGCTGCTGCTAAGAATACGATAGGAAATTGAATAATATTTGGTAGCATAATCGCAATGCGGTCGCCTTTTTTAACCCCTGCTTTATTTTTCAAATAATCGGCAAAACGATTGATCATCCGCTCAAGTTCGGCAAAAGTAACAGTTGTGCCCATACAGCTTAATGCCGGATTGTTGGGATATTTTGCAAAGGATTCGGAGGCGAGCTGGTATAGGTTTTGGTAATTTTGAAAGTCAAACTTTTGGTTTTTATGATAATGTTTTTCCCAAACGCGTTGCATTTTGCAACCCTCTGCATAATTAATACCGTGGTTAGGTCCTGATAATGATTAGTATATCACCTATTACAGTGGTAACTCAAAAGCTTTCGGAAAGACAAGCTACGATTTCGGTGGCAGAAAGTTGCACTGGAGGATTACTAGCAAGTTTTTTATCGCATAGTTCTGGTAGTTCGAATTTTTTCCTCGGAGGAGTCGTGTCCTATGCGAACTCTGCCAAAGAGGACATTCTAAAGGTTGATAAAAATTTTATTTTAAAATACGGCGCTGTTTCGGAACCTGTAGCAAAAGATATGGCCCGCGGCGTGAGAAGCCTTTTTTTTAGCGATTATTCTCTTTCTATAACGGGAATTGCTGGCCCAACTGGGGGAACCGACGAAAAACCCGTGGGTACGGTGTGGATTGGTTACTGTGATGACAGGCATAATATCGCAAAGAAATTTTCGTTTGCAGGCGATAGAGAAAGTATAAGACAGCAAAGTTGTGAAGCGAGTTTAAGGTTACTTCTGGAGATGATGGAATGATTTTTTTAATTTTACTGCAGTCTTTATTTGCCCAAACCGTTACCGAAAACGATTTGAAAACTTTACAGCAAAAACTTGGTACTTTAGCTAGTCTCAGTTCAGATTTTGAGCAAGAACGCTACTTTGCATCCCGTCCTACGCGCCCTGTTTTAAGCAGTGGCAAGGCTTATTTTGCCAAACCCGGGAAATTTCGTTGGGACTTAAATCCTAAAAAAACCCAGAAAACAAATGAAATTCTTTTGTATGATGGCAATTTTCTATACCAACTTTCGGAAAATAAAGGCCCGAAATTTCCGGCCCATTCCAGTCGTGCCAAAGAACTGTTGAGGATTGCTGATTTAGTATTAGATTTTTCGGTTTTAACCAAAGATTATAAAATCACGCGGTCAGCTCGACAAAAAGAATTTATGGAACTGGATTTGGTGCCTAAAATTACCAGCAACGAAATCGAACTTATAACCGTCAAAATCGACCAGACAAGTGGTTTTATCAAATATCTTAAAATGCTTTTTACTAATAAAAATTCTTCGACGTTTAATTTTTCTAATGTCCAAATAAATAACGTACTACCTGACAAATTTAATTTGCCGGCTGGTTCGACCATCTTTAATGGATTGTGAAGAAAACTTTTGCCTAATTCTGTAAAACATCTTTCTTACTACCAGACCGGGGGCGAAGTTGGTGCACTTTTCGAACCTGAAAACAAGAATCAACTACAAGAATCCTGCCGCGAAATCAAAAACAAAAATCTGCCTTTTTACGTCTTAGGTGGGGGTACAAATTCGCTGCTTCTAGATAATTATTATCCTGGCGCGGTTATAAGCTTAGGGAAAATGACTGGCATCAAAGTGATTGATACTTCTCTTATCTGCGAGGCCGGCGCGAGCAATACAGCGATTTCGGAGTTTGCTTTTGCTAATAATCTCGAAGGTGCTGCGTGGATGAATTATCTTCCGGGACAAATTGGTGGCACAACTCGCATGAACGCACGTTGCTATGGAGGAGAAATTTCGCAAATTGTAGACAGCATTAAAACGATCAACGAAAACGGCGAAGAGGAAGTATTCTCTGGTGGTGAAAAAACCTTCCAAGGCTACAAAAATACTATTTTCATGACACGTCCTGATATCATTTACGAAGTACAATTAAATTTAATGCCGGTTTCTTCCACTGTCGAAATCAGAAAAAAAATGGATTTTTGCTTTTCGGATCGAAGCGCAAAAAGTCAATTCACATTTCCGTCATGTGGTTGCGTATTTAAAAACGACTACGAAGTAGGAATATCAAGTGGTGTCCTGCTTGAAAAAGCTGGTGCAAAACAACTTAAATATAATAATGCTGCGGTTAATAGCCATCATGCCAATTTTATTTTCAACTTAGGTGGCTCCACAAGCGAGGCCATTTTGCAAGTGTCTTTTCTGATGCGTGAAGCGGTTTATTTGGAATTTGGGGTTTGGCTCCAGTACGAGATGGAAGTTCTTGGAACTTTAACCGGCGAAACAAAAGAAAGATTTTTTCTGCAAAGACCTATGCGACCTAGTCAGAAACTAGAGCAACTCAAACAACAATGGAAAAAAATTTAAACTAAAATGACTCAAAATCCGCAAAAATTGACCCCGATGTTAAAGCAATACTTTGATTTAAAAGCCAAATCCCTCGACAGCATACTTTTTTTCAGGATGGGGGATTTTTACGAAGTTTTTGGAGAAGACGCCGAATTGGTGTCAAAAAAATTAAATATCATTTTAACCTCGCGGGAATCTGGACAACAAGAAAAAATCCCCTTTTGTGGAGTTCCGCACCACAGTGCCAAAAATTACTTTTACAAATTGATCGACGCAGGCTATAAAGTCGCCATTGCCGAGCAACTTTCTGAACCGACAAAAGGAAAAGGTTTAGTGGACCGAGACATTGTGAAAATTTTAGCCCCAGGCTGTATCGAAGATTTGGATTCTATCGATAATAGTGTGTCCCACTACCTATGCTCTATCTACGAAGTTCCAAAAGCTGCAGCGCAAAAAAATTCGCACTACGCTTTTTGTGCTCTCGATATTACTACCATGGAGCTAAGAATCGGTAAGACAAGTGCGGAGCAAATTCCAGATCTTCTTGCATTTTTTCAACCAAAACAAATTCTTGTTAGAGATTTTTGGAAAACAGAGCTAGTAAAATTGGCCGGCTATTACATCAAAGAAAAAACACCTTTAATAGACACTCTTCCTGAGCAGTATTTGCGTTTTTCTCCAGAACAAAAAGAGCTTCTAAAGATAACGTTTGGCAGCGATAAACTAGCAACTTTACCTTGTGGGGTTGTTCCGGGCGGAGAAGAGCTCGTAGCTTCTGTAGTGGGGTATTTAAAAAGTCTTCAAATTCAACTTCGAGCCTTGTTTACTGTTAAGCCTTTATTCGAGTCCGATGTTTTAGAACTTTCCGAAACAGTCTTGCGTGATTTAGAAATATTTGAATCATCCCGGCGAAAATCTCGCGAAGGAAGCTTGCTTTCGGTTGTCGATCACACGGTAACATTGGGTGGCGGAAGAGTGCTCCGCGAAAGGCTAGGGCGGCCAAGTCGGACGCCGAAGGTTATATTGCAAAGGCATTCTCTAATCTCTAGTATCTGCTCCTTCGGGATGACTTTTCTGCAAGAGTTGCGGGTGATTTTAAAAAAAACCTGCGATCTCGAGCGACTTTCTGCCAAATTAAACCAGCATTCCGTTCAGCCTAAAGACTTCTCTGCGATTGCAGAAACGATTTCGGAATGGTTAAAATTTGTGGACAGCCATGATAATTTTTCCTCGGAAATTTTAGGGAATTTTTTTGCATTTGAAAAATCCAACCAGCAAAATGATTGGATTTCATTGGGGAAAATTATCTCTGACGCTCTTGAAGAACCAGCTGGAGCTTTAGGGACTGGTTACGGCGTTTTAAAAGCCGATTCGAACCGCGCTTACGGGGAAGTACATAGTTTAGCCAAAAATGGTCAGAAACTTATCGAAGACTATGAACAAACATTACGCACAGAGTGTGGAATTGCAACTTTAAAAATTCGTCCTCATCAGTCGTTTGGTTTGCTGATTGAAGTGACTAAATCACATCTTCATAAAGTCCCTGAGTCATTTATACGCCGGCAATCCATGATGGGCTGTGAGAGATTTGTGACCCATGAATTAAAAGATATCGAAGAAAAACTTTCGCAAGCTGAATCGCAATTAATTCTGTTAGAAGCCGAACTTTTTGCTGCTTTAGTTCAGTCTGCGCTGCCTTTTTCTGGAGCGTTAAAAACTCTTGGTTTTATATTAAGTGAGCTCGATGTGGCTTGTAGTTTTGCGTGGCTTTCTTTGCGAGAAAATTACAACCAGGCAAAAATTGGCGATGGAAGTGTTTTGATGCTGTCTGGTTCGAGACATCCTGTGGTGCAAAAAAACGTCGGTGTTGACTTCACGCCGAATTCTTGCAACTGGCAAAAGCCGACATCGACGCAACTTTTAACCGGGCCAAATATGGCTGGCAAATCAACTTTTATGCGTCAGATTGCATTATGCGCCATCATCAATCAGGCGGGTGGTTTTGTGCCAGCCGATTCGGCCGAGTTGCCGGTCTTTGATCAGATATTTACTCGAATCGGGGCAGCCGATGACTTGTCTCGAGGACTATCGACGTTTATGGTGGAAATGCTCGAGGCGGCAACGATTTTGCGCCAAGCCACAGCTTCGAGTTTGGTTATTTTAGACGAAGTAGGGCGAGGAACTTCTACGACCGACGGATTGGCATTAGCATTTGGGATTCTGGCTGAAATCGACCAAAAACTGCAATGTTTTTGCTTATTTGCTACGCATTATCACGAGCTTATTCCGCTTTCCAAAGACTTAAAAACGGTTGCGATGATTCAAAGTGAAGTCCGGCAGAGTTCTGGAAATGTGGAATTTACCCACAAAATTGTCTCAGGGGCGGCAAGCCAATCTTATGGATTAGTGGTGGCGCGCAAGGCGGGGATTCCGGAGCGTGTTCTCGAGCATGCAGAAAAGTTTTTAAGTCAGAACGCAGAACTCAAGCCCGAGATGTTAACTTCTAATCAATCATCTAGCCCATATCCGGCTAATATTCAGCACTTAATTGAGCAGGTTGAAAAACTCAATTTAAATCGAACTACGCCTCTCCAAGCGTTGAATACACTGGCTAGTCTGAAAGCTGATCTTTTTACGCCCACTGGCAAAGGACTTTTTGATAATTATTTATAATCGAATAGTATATGTTTTCTCTAGGACTTCGAAGCTGAATCCGGTATAGTCGGTGGCTGCTGCGTAAACTAATCGGAAGAAGGAAAATTTATGGCGAAAGTAAAAAAGGCAACCAAAAAACCCGTGAAAAAAGCTTCTGAGAAAAAAAATAAGGCCAAAGTTGCAGTCAAAGTTGCTACTAAACCCGCTATAAAAGCGCCAGCTAAAGCCGCAAAACCCATTGCGAAAAAAGTTGATGTTAAAACGACGAAGAAAGTTGAAGCGAAACCAGTTGTAAAAACTATCGCAAAATCGACAACGGAAAAGTCCAAAGCAAAAACCTTTGAAACAAAACCCAAACCACTTGGAAAGAAAATCGTGACGGCACCAACTCCGGTTAAATCCGCTTCAAAAATCGAGCGCCCAGTTCCGGCTTATATTGAAAATTTACCCGATCTAGCCGACATCCAGCAACAAAATGAAAAGAGATCCGCTCACATTCCATCGGGCGCGTTATTTACAGAAGCCGAATTAACAACTTTTTTGCAGTTACTTAAAAGCGAGCGCGAAAAAATTATGGAAAAAGCAAAACAGCTTGTTGAAGCTGGCAACATGATAATTGATAAAGATGAAATGTACGATGAAGTGGATTTAGCTTCCGCAACAGTCGAGCAAAATTTGACATTTCGCCTTTTGGACCGAGATAGAAAGCTGCTTGCAGAAATCGACCATGCTATCGATAAAGTCGCAGGAGGAGAATACGGCATTTGCGAAGGAACTGGTGAGCCAATTCCGAGACGCCGTCTTGAGTTACGTCCCTGGACAAGGCACAGTGTTAAGTACAAAGAACAACTTGAGCGGATGAAAAAATCAGGTCGGGGTGTGGTGGACGAAGACGAACTGAATTAGCACCACTACGTTAAATTGACGATAACTGCGTTGCTAGTAACTCAAAAATGCTCATTTACAGAAGTAAACTCCGTTTTTTTCGTCATTCTCCTCAATTTAAAGTAGTGGTCTTAGTCTGGATCGCAATATTACTTTTGGCTTAATTTTTAATTAAATTCGTTATAAATTTTCGTGCAAAAAAATTCTAGTTTTGTTAATTTTTTATGCAACTTAATTGGAGTGTAAAAATGACTACCGCAATCGGCATCGACCTCGGCACAACAAATTCCGTTGTCAGCACCTATTCTCTGGCTTGTAAAACTATTCTAAACGATGCCGAGAAAGACTGCACACCATCGGTTGTAACCCGCACGGATGATAATAAAGTTGTTGTTGGTCAGGCCGCCAAAGAACTTCAAAAGCTTTATAGCGCCAATACAATCGTTTCGGTCAAACGTTTGTTGGGGCGTTATATTGATGACGAAGAAGTCCAAAAATTTATTTCGGAAAATCGCTACTCGTATCTTATAACTTCCGAGAGTAAAACAGATCCGTCAGTGCGCGTAAAATTCGGCTCGGAAAATTATACGCCAGAACAAATTTCAGCGGAGATTTTAAAATATTTAAGAACCTTCACCGCCAAAAAACTGCAGGCTGAAGATTTGGCTGCAGTTGTAACCGTCCCCGCATATTTTACGGATTTGCAAAAATTTGCCACCCGAGCAGCCTGTGATTTAGCAGGGCTAAAACTTTTACGTCTTTTACCAGAACCGACAGCCGCGGCGATTTCATTTGGCAGAAACGATACGTTTGCAAATGGCGCAACTTTGATGGTTTTTGACCTGGGCGGCGGAACGTTTGATATTTCTGTTCTCGCAATCGCAAACGGCAACTTTATGGAGATTGGTAAAGGCGGCGATATGTGGCTAGGTGGAGACGATATCGACCAGCAAATCGTTGAATATGTTATGACTAAAGCGAGTACCGATCTTAAGCAGGATCTTAAATTTTTAGTCGGTCAACTTTCTCATTCAGACGGCATGCGCTTTAAAATCGACCTCAAAGAAAAAGTCGAAGCGGCAAAAATCAAATTAAGTTTTGAGAACTCAGCAAATATTGATTGTTTTGGAATTTTGAAAGACCAAAACGGCAATTTTGTCGACATCGATTTGGATTTGACCAGAGCTGAATTCGACGGACAGATTCAGCCCTGGGTGCAGCGCATTAAGGATATCGCCACCACTGTTTTACGCGACATTAACTTTACTCCTGCGTTAATCGACCAGGTTTTAATGGTGGGGGGATCGTCTTTGATCCCGGCTTTTCAAAATGCCTTAAAAGACATATTTGGAGCTGATAAAGTCACAGTCCATCCACGACCTATGCTTGCAGTATCCGAAGGTGCCGCAATCATGGCGCATCATACAGCGGCACCTGTGCAGGATCGGCCACTGCATTTTATGCATACGACCGCCCATGATTATTATTTGCAAATGGCCGAAGGCGGCAAGCATTTACTAATTGCTAAAAATTCACCGTTACCGATTTCGGTTTCGCACCGACTTAAATTTAAATCGACCGAACAACGTCTGGCACGACTACGCATTTTGAATCTTGTGGAAGGTGTTTTTGAACCCGTTGGCGAGGTTTGGTTTCATCGTGAAAATGCCAATGATTTTCTCGACAGCCAAAATTATGCTGTGGAAAACAAGGAAGGTTTTGAATTTAATTTCGATTTTAAAGTCGATCCCGACAATATTATTAAAGTCGAGCTTTCTGATGCTTCCAATCAGAAAAGTTCCTATAATTTAACTCGCACAGGTCTGGAACTGCAGCTTTTACAAAGAGTAGAGAAACTTCTTGTTAGCATTAGCCTCAATTCAAAAAAACAAAGCCACGCCCTTACCCTTATTGATCTTAGCCAAATAATCGTAAGCACTATTGGAAAAATTAGCGATCCTGTTACCGGCGTGATTAACCACAACACAAAAATCAAGGCGCAAAATCAAATTAACACTCTGGAAAGACTATTTTTACGAGGAACTGACCCTGCATTGCGGTATCTTTTTTTACTCCACGCAGTTGAGCAAACAGTTGCTTTAATGAGTGTGCAAGAAAATGATCAATTTAAAATGCTACTATCTCAGTTACGCGCAAATATCGAAAATTTAACAGATGCAGATCTTATGGCGAGCACTATTCAAACCATTCATAGTCGTCTGGAAAAATTATTCGGCGAATTCGCTTTTAGTCTAGCTCGGAGTGAAAATGCCGCTGGTTTGATTCATGCTGTCAACCAAGCTGAGGCCAAGAGAATTAGGCAAAAAATGCAGGCCGCTGTGGCTGTTTATCAAACGGGTGACAAAGAAAAAGCTCAGAATATGTTAGGGGAAGTAGAGGCTTTCTTGGCAGAAATGCTAGATTTTCCTGACCAAGGCGGGAAGAGTCTTAGTCGCGACGTGGAGGTGGTTCGATGACAAAATGTCCCGTATGTAAAGTACTTTTGAACGACTCGGCAGCAAAATCTTGTGGTCAGTGTGGTTCTGATCTTGAGATTCATCGGCAAATTATCGGACTAGCAAACCAGTCGGACAGAAAAATTACCGGGCAAATTGTCTGGCCACGTGCGTTATTTCAAGGTGCCATATTATTGGTGCTATTGGTAATAAGCACTATAAGTTTTAAATCTTGGCAAGCTACAGATCAAATTGGTAGAAAATTGGTAACAAATTCTGTCGATCCTCTTGTTTTAAAGCTTGTTGATATTGTGGCAGATTCAACCCGAGAAAATAAAACACTTCACCAAGAAATCAAAGATCTCAACGCAGAATTGACTAAGTTAAAAAAGACTCAAGAAAAATTACCTGAAGACAGCAAAAGTATCTTATCGAATAGCTCGCGAGTAAATGATGCGTCTTTTTAAAAGCTAGTTAAAAATGCAAACTCAAACATCACTCACACCCAAAATTAAAACCGAGGCCTACTCCTCTGGTTATAATGCTTGCTTGCGGCAAGATTTTGTTCTCGCTTTAAAGTTTTGGGTGCCACTTTATGCCGATGCAAATTTAGAATTTAAAGCCCAGATCGAGCAGGTTACAAGGCACATTCTAGATTATTTTCAAATGTTTATCATCGATGCTGGGCACGTAAGCGATCCGTGGGTTGAAGACACGTTTATGAAGTTTGCGCGGCGCGTTTGTAAAGATCATCCCACTCTAAAAAAATGTCTCGGACAAAAATTATGCACTCTGTGGGACAAGGAAATTTTTGACGAAGGCCTAAAAATCTCGGAAATGTTTTTAACCGAAAATTGGAACTCAAAGCATTTTTACAATTATATACGCTTTTTGGTAAAAGCACAGCCGCCTTCACAACGTGATCTATTACTGAATATAGGCTTAACCCTAACGGCTGCGGTTAATTACAGTTGGGATCACCGCCGTGATGCTGACCCTGAGAATATTTATGATGGCTTGGTTGCGGTTTTTCGTGGTTGGTTTGACTCGGATAAAAAATTGCAAGAAAAGTCCTTCCAATGGCGTACTTTTTTTGACGTCGAGGCAGAGCAATTAAAGAATCTCTTGCGCTATTTAACCCAGAATTCTAACCGAGTGAATGTTCAGTTTTTAGCCTCACCTAGTCTTTATCATCTTCGCAGGATCCCGCGTGAACTAGATGCCGCAATGACGGCGCTGCTAGCAACAGTCACTGAGATTGGACCTAATTTGTACGATCAGAATGAGTATAATCTCGAACTGTTTAAGCACGAATTTTGGACTTCAATTGAAGTTGCTAAAGATTTTAAAAAGCAAACGTTACCATTTTGGAAACATCCTGAAGCGCTGATTAATTTCAGCGCGAAAAATATCGTCACAAATTTTGAACAAGTTTTGCATATTTTTAAGCTGCAAATTTCAGACGAAAATACTTCAACCCAGGCAGAAAATTGCTTAATCTCGCAAATGTCTGCCGCTATTAACGGTGACGGAGAAGTTTGGAGTCTTTGGATTGAGATTTTTAATACCGTCAAAGATCATTTGCAATCGCCAGTCCTCCAGCGGCTTCGCGAATATTTCGAGGCCGAAGAATTTTTAGATTCTATGATGTTCGAAGTTAGTCAGGAATTTTTGACTTTAGCTGAACTGAAGCTAATGAATTGGCAAGATAAAAAGCTAAAAAATCGCACTGAAAAGACGATCGAGAGACTCTATTCTGTGCAAGCGAGAAAGAAGCAAAAGAAAAAATCCAGCCAGATTGATTTTGAAAATTGGTTTTTAACTTTGACTCGCGGTTTAGCGTGCGAAGATATCAGCATATCAGAGATTTGTTCCCTCTGGAAAAAACTCGAAAAGGATGCGAAAGGCAAGAATTATTATCCTGTTAGCATATGGCCAGATCCCCATTGGCTCAGTTGTCAGTGCATGGGGTGTTACGACATGATTATCGACCACCATATTAAAATCGCCACGGAATCCCCAGAATTCTGTAAGTTATCTCAGCAGGAACTTCCGTACAAATTGGATGAATGGCATGAAATCCAAGTATTTTATAAGGATGTTTTTGTATGATTTTTCCCCAGAATGATTTTAAAATATTGGGTCTGGAACCAGGTTGCAGTAAGCAACTTGTTATTCAAGCGATTTACAAAAAACTCGCCAAAGATCCTTCTAAAATGACAGATCTCCGTCGCCTGCAGGATCGGTTACTCGATGACAAGAACCGATTTGCCATAAAGTTTTTTGGATACCTAGATGCTTTGGATTTAACTACTGAAACAACTCCATCAAATTCCGTGGTACCGGTCATAAAACACTTACCTAACTGGAAAAAATGAATGGTTTTTGCAAGCCAACTGAGTCACATTGCTTTACGAGTCGAAACGATCCAGAGGCATTCCGTTGAAAAAAATCTCGAACACAGTCTCGAATTGGAAAACGCCCGAAAGTCCCATGACAAGTTGGCCCTTGATTTAATAGATATTTGCGATTTGATTGAACTAGTAAAAAAAGATCGCGAAAAAATCGCTGCGGATGAGTCTCGAGTTATCAATAAAATCGAACGCCGCATCGAGAGAGTTTTGGCAGCCATGAATGTAAAAAAGATTGAATTCGCTGACAACTTAATCCGCGAGAACGCAGTTAAAGTAATTTCCACCGAGGTTGTGACCGGAATGGCAAAAGGAACGATTTTACAGACCTATCGTCAAGGATATATACTCGGCGAGCGAGTCTTGCGCCCTGCGGAAGTAGCGGTTTGCAGTAATCAGAGGTAGCGTTGGCACGGAGCTAATTATAGTGTGTCTTTTTGCCTTTAAACTATGTTTAGCTGAGCAAGAATAATTGAAAAAAAGCAGGATAGTTTTGCTCCGTGCTAACATTCCAAGCCCGCGATACATCTGACCCCAGATGTCGAATACGTGCTACAGAGCGTGCATTGGAGTAAAAATGTGCGAAAACTTAAAAAAAACCTTATTGCAATGATCGATCTAAGTTCAAATCAATTCTTAACCTCGTAGGATATACCGATCGAAATTCTATCGGATGTCCCCATAATTTCTAAATTAAATACCTCAAGTTTAGATAAATTAACAATTGAATTTGAAACAAGTTCTGGGTTAGAAAAAGCGCAAAGAAAATTGACGATTAAAATGGTCGAGGCGGCTAAAGCGAGGTTAGGAGACGGTGTCAACCAGGACGTAGTTGCGCGCAGTCTAGGAATATCTCGATCTTCAGTACAGCGAATTGAAAGAAATTTGCGCCATCCTGCCTTGACTTAGATGGTTGTGGTAAAATTAAATTAATTATTCAGGAAATTTATGAAATACATATTTTTATTTTTAACAGTAGCTACAACTAATCTTTACGCAACCGATTGGTTTATTATCGTAGACGCGGTATCGAACGGAAACACGCTTGCGCCTTACATTCGCCAAAAGGCTGAGCAATTAAATCGTGAAGTCAAAATTATCCATGTGAAAAGTGTTCCAGAATACACGCATGCCTTTCGCCCATCGTTTCATCCTGAACATTTTGACGAGCTGTACGAATTAAATGAAAATGGCACAAATTTAATGCAAATCGTTAATTCACTCAAAAAACACGAAAACCTTTTTCCAGCACTTCCAGGCACTGAAATAGCTGTTCCTCTGGCCGATCAAATCAACACAAGAGCTGAGCTGGAAGGCAACCGTCTAGACTTAAGTTATTTGAAAAATAACAAGGGTCTTCTATATAAGTTTCTTTACGACAAAGGCTTGATTACGGCTCCTAGTGGAAGTGTATCGAATGTAAACGAAGGGTTACAATGGATCAGAGAAACCGGTATATCATTCTCCATTGTTGCAAAACCAGTTGATGATGCGGGTGGATACGGATTTACAGTGATCGACAGTATAAATGAATTTGAAAATCCAATTAGGCAACTATTCAAACGCACTAATTATGTTGGCAAACCAATTACAAGCATTGTTCTTCAACCGAAGCTACTTGGAAACGAATACGCAATAAATGGAGCTGTCCGCGGCGATAGAATAGTTTTCACGGATGTCATTCAATATGAGAAAGAAGGCGCCGTTTATCTTAAAGATGAACTTCTGGATCCTATTCATCCGAAGGTTGCTCAACTGATTGCAGACGTCATTAAAACCTTAAAATCGATGGGTTTTACCGCAGGTGCATTTCATTTTGAAATTATCGATTCAAAGCAGTATGGGATGGTACTCATCGATGCGGCGGGGCGAGCAATGGGTGGCAAAGATTACCGTATGGTTCGCGAATGCACAAAGTACACGCAGGTAATGGCCATTGTGGACAGGGCAAACGCATCTAAAATTTAATGATTTCAGTTAGTTAAATAATTCGTTAAATTCATAACCATATTTAAAAATTCTGCTGGGAGGCGGCAAAAAAT
>JAYVPO010000163.1:0-4287 GCA_043757325.1 bacterium | reverse complement strand
TTTTCTTTATTGACATCTCTCATGACAGCATGTGTCGGATGATAAGATTGAGCCTGTTATAATTAACAGTGAAGATTTGGCAGCTTGATCAGGCACATTTTAAAATTGAATTTTAAAGTCGAGGCAATGTTGAAAAAGTGACTTGCGGACTGTGATGCGCATGACAGTTTTTGTAACAAGAGACTTATTCTTGCTCGAATATTCTAATTCCCCAAATTATACATCCGATCCTCAAAACTCTGCGACAGGATGACAGACACATTTAAGGGCGAGAATGGAAGCTTGAGAGGCGTTGCTTAAAGAATACTAGGACATTTCATCGAGGAAATTCGGAGGATTTAAAAATTCTCGCAAAAAGCTGCACTTTTTGTCCCCTTTTTAAAAACGCAACGCAAACCGTAAACTCTTTAAAAAGAAAAACCCAAACCAAGTCCGACAAAAAAGGTCGAGCTGGTAAGTTCAATATCAATAGTTTCATCTGACTCGGCAGGTTTTTTAATACTAAAGCTGTCGAACTCTGCAAATAGGTTAATCAGGACAGAAAAATGCGAAGCTGTCGAAAAAAGGGGGAGAAAGTAATGGGCACCGCTCTGATACTCCAAGACTTTAGTGGGGGACTTACGAAGAATCGATAACCCATAATTATAATAAAGTCTTAGCCAGTCGGTTCCGAATTTTTTCTCGTAACCCAGTTCGGCTACAGCAATTTTACAATTGACAATATCCAAACTAGTGATCTTATTTTCTTCGCCATCCACAATAGTAGGCAAATTGCTTCGATAATTAGTCAGCCTCGCTCTCAGTGCAAAGTCAATAGAACTACTCTGAAAGTCCTTCGTGAAAGGCTTTCCTACTGTGCCGCGATTCCACTGCAGACTTTCTGTTCCAAGGCTTGTCTCATTTGTGACATTCGGACAGATATCGTATGAAATTTGTACACGTCCTAAATAGGGCAGCTCTAAATCTGTTTGCAATCCAGTTAACTGCGCTTTGGATTGAATAGAATCTTGTTCTGAAATTTGCTTTCCACGGCGCAACAGAAAAAAGTGGTGCGGTTCGCTCGCACTAAAGGCGTTAGAATACAAAAAAGTAAGCAGCAGTAAAAATGATATCTTCATATTTAATTTTTTTTAAAGTGAGGTTTAACAAAATTTGATGATGCGTTTATTTTATCAAGACTGAATGATTCCGAACACTAGAATTTAGCTGTGGGGAAAAAAACGCGGTTAAATAAACCAAAATTAAACAAGCAACTTGATTTCTTGCTCATCATAAGGTTGAGTCGGCTTTGCGGTGTATTGGTCCAGCGTGAATAGGAAAAACTTGCAACCAATTCGAACTCTTTCAGAAATTGAATTGGAATTCGCAGTGTTTCCCAGCGAACCTTTTGTTTATCAAAGACTCAGTTGTCCTTCAGATTTAATATTTAATAAAAGATTTTGGAATTTATCCAATGTCAGGTCGATTGCAAATTTTCCCTGCAAATCTTGCCCTTTTGATGAACAATTCAAACTAAATGCGAATGCAGAATTTATCTTTAGGCTTAAACAAATTGTGATTAGAATGCGATTCAATTTTACTTCCCCCAATTTGAATGAATTGACTCTATCTTTAGATTTATAGACAATGTAGATTATGCCAACTTTCGAGTCTTTAACTTTAAAACAAATCCAAGCCAAACTTAGCGTCCGCCAGCACGTTCTTATTCATTTATGTGAAAAAGGGGTTATTGAGCCTGATATTCAAGAGACTGAAGGCCGGGGGCTGCATAGGAAGTTTTCAAGTCGGAACCTGTTTGAATTTGCTGTGGCCTTAGCAATTAGACGTTATGAAATCCCGGTAATGACAACAGCGGCTATCATCAAGCTGTAGCGATCCTTCGAAAGATCAACTGAAAGAAAATTAAAAGGTTTAAAACTAAAAGATTATCTGCTTGATACAAAAAACTTCAGTCTTTCAATGCTTCTTTACGAAGGGAGATATCTAGTCTTTGCCATGATTCAAAATAAAAAAGCGGTTTCATTGAAAGGTTTTGATTTAAAAAAAGCCATTGTTTTTAAAAACAAAGAAATGCCAAAAGTTGATCATTTAGATGAGCTTCCGGAAAATTTCGATTCTTATCTTCACTTTGATTTGAACTTCATAGCCAATAAAATTTATTTATAGACGTTGTCTATTAATTTTTGTTTTTTTGTATACATCGTCTATTAGTAATGGATGACGAATTCCCAACAAAATCAAGCGTTAGAAGAAATCAAACTTTCAAACGAAACTGCTTGAGAATTAGGTGCCACCCTACCTATTAAAAATTAAACAGGGCGGAAATTTTCAATCAAAATGAGACAGTCATACCTTTTATTTAAACTACATTTCGCAAAGCTTCACGTACCTCCTCTTGAATTGGCTTGTTAATCCACACTGCATTGGGCAATTCCTGCATCTTTGGCATTTGATTATGAAAGCGCATAGGATTGGCATTGAATGCACGCATCATAACTTTGTGTCTAAGGTCCAGAACTCGTGCCGCTTGCCCATGGTGTACTTCTGCAGGCGTTAGCATGGCAATCCCGCTGTGATGATGTTCATGGTTGTACCACGGAAAAAAATCACGACAGAAATTACGTGCATCTTCGATCGATCCGAAACGCGCTGGAAAATCCGGTCGATATTTTAGAGTTTTAAAATTCGACTCTGAAAACGGGTTGTCATCACTAACATACGGTCTGCTGTGACTTTTCGTTACGCCTAGATCAGTCAAAAGATGCGCCACCTGTTTTGATTGCATCGATGAGCCGCGGTCGGCGTGAAGTGTAAGCTGATTTGGCGGCACGTTTTCACGTTTGCAGCATTCATCAATCAATTCAACTGCGACGTCCGACCGTTCTCTTTCTGCAACCAACCAACCCACAACCATGCGACTGTAAATGTCCAAGATGACGTAAAGATAAAAGTAACTCCACGTCACCGGGCCCTTTAGTTTCGTTATGTCCCACGACCAGACGTGGTTCGGAGCTGTTGCTATGAGTTCAGGCCTTGGATAGTGCGTGCGAGAAACCTGCTGCCTTCGGTCTTTAGCCATGCTGTGACTGTGAAGCAATCGATACATCGTACTTTTCGAACAAAGAAAACGTTGTTCATCCATCAGAGTGGCATGTACTTCAGGTATCGGCACATCGAGGAACCGTTCACTAGTCAATTCTGCAATAACTTCTGCCCGTTCGACTGCAGTTAAGCTGCTAGGATGGGGCATACGCGGCTCTGCTTCTACTTCGGGCAGTAATGCTCGATAATACGAGGACCGCGGCATCGACAGCACTGCGCACGACTCTGCCACCGAATGTTCTTTTTTTACAAGATCTTCAACAATCCGCATTACATCGCCTCGATATCTTCCGGCAGTGTGATGATCTTGCCGAACATCTCCGCAAATTTTTTTTGGAACTGAATAATTTCTTCAGCTCTTTCGAGCTTTTTTGTCAAAATTCGATTGCGTTTTTCTGACTCAGCGAGTCGCCCAATAAATGGATTAACGCTCGCAGGTTTTCTGCCGCGTTTTTTACCCGTCAAAGCACAGATCTGGCTTCTCTCAAGATTCAATTTCCACGCTTTAATCTGGCTCGAATACAAGCCTTCCTTGCGCAGCAACGCTCCCAGCTCGCCGCGTTGAGTGCAAACGTCGGCAGCTGCAACTATGCGGAGTTTTTCTTTCGCAGAAAAACGCCTCTTAATCCTTTTCGGAATTACTTCGTTACTTGGTGGATTTACACTAGCTTGCTCGTCTAAAGACGAGTCCCTACCGGTGGTCTCCGAATGACTTACGTCATTGTAATTCAATTCTTTAGATCGAGGGTCGAAATCAGTCATAGTAAATTACCTCCCGTCCTCTATTGTACATTAATTAAATCAACTCAAACTGTCCCACCTTGTATGACACAGAGGGTGCTGGTAAAAATCATATCCTTACCCCAAAAGCAAAAGCCCCGGAGGTGACTCAGGGGCTTTGTTCAAACCTGGGTTCGAATACTCTTGACTGTGGTGGAGGTGCCCGGAATTGAACCGGGGTCCGAACGCGATTTGGAAAAAACACTACACGTTTAGGCTTGTCTTTTGTCCTCTTATGTGAATTTTGACAGCCAAAGTTTCACACCGAAAGTCCGATTGTTGTCGACGGTAAAACTCCTGACTTAAGTTTTACCAACCAAGCTAGATCGTTGACGCTTCCCCAAAAGTCCTAGCAACTTTTGGTTCAACGGCTACCTAAAAATTAGGCAGCAAGTGCGTAATCGT
>JAYVPO010000162.1:0-50908 GCA_043757325.1 bacterium | reverse complement strand
TGTCCGCGACAAATGAGGATTTTTTTACCAAGAAAAATTGTGAAGATGAATAGAAATTGTCGGCAAGAAGTATAAGTTATTTTGTGACGGGCCCTTAGACATGCACGCACTCTCGTTGCAACAAATTTTCTCGACTAGACAAAATACAACTGCCAGTTATTAAAAAATCGTCAGAGTTTCTAGCAGTTGAACAGTGTAAAATCTCATTCAACATAGTGCGCCAAGAACACGAAGGCTACGGTTTTACATAGCAGTTCTTCTATTGAAAAGCAGAAATGTCAATTGCAACCTTAAGGTCGCCAAATCGTAAAAAGTTTTCTAAACTGACTTACTACATTATTTTTTTTAAAGGCATTGAGCAATTTTGCGGTTTTTTCACTCGGTTATTTTACTGGTATTTTTTTTCGCGGCAGATATTTTTGCGTTTGAAAGTATCGAGTTTACATCCGACGAAAAAACCAAAGTCGTCAAAGTTCAAGAAGGTAATTGTACTAGTTTGCTTGACGATGAATCCAATTACGAAATTCTGCAAATTTCGCCAAATCAATTTAAAATATCTACCAAAGCCCTTACTGAAAATTCCGCAATGCTGCTGATTGATTGCAACGGTCAGACCTTTGCATACGGATTGAATTTTAAAAATAAGCCAGCAGATAATTTCGATTCGGCGCAGTATTCGGAATCGACGTCGCATCCCCAGTCCTACTTTGGTGTTGTGACATCTATCGGACCTACAGCTTATTCCAGTATGGCTCTGGAAGCTTTTGATGGAAGTTATGATCCTCTTTCCATTACCTTCACCCGCAATTACAGTAACGCACAAAAGCCAAAATATTTCCGGGATTCCGTCGATTTGTTTCATCATTTTAATTTATGGGATCTTGGCTATGGGTTTAGTCGAAATTTTACTGCTGATGAAACCGTGGATGGTTTTAGGCAGCGTTTACGCCTTTACGATTATAGTGCGAGTGCAAGTGAGACCGTCGTGGGGCCGGTGGTCGTTGCCCGAAGGTATTTTTTGATCACACCTGCTCCTTTTGCAATGAGCTTTACTTACAGCCAAACACGCAACCAAACAGTGGAACGAGGAGTTGAACGTAGCTTTTTTTTCGGTGCGGAATCTTTGACTCTTTTTTCGCGAATTGGGTATTCGGAAATTTACAATAAAGATTTGGAGATAGACACTAATCGTGGGGATTTAAATAATTCCGCAAAGTACCATCTTGGGCCTTTTTTAACACCTGGAAACGATTCTTCAGCGTATTGCATGCGCGAATATGGCTGCAAATTATCTGGCTTAGTTTTCACTAATGAAACACGACTAAAAACCACGGCGATCGACTTTAAATACGGAATACTGCCTCATCTTTTGGGCCTTAAATTGAGCCAGATGATTTACCGAAAAGATGAGGTCTCCGTGGCGATTAACCGCTCTCTCATCAGCCAACCGTGGACTCTCGACAAGTACTGGATAGATTCTTACGCCAGCGAACAAAGTACGCGTGCCAACGCTGCTTTGCATCTGGAATACCGGCAAAAAGAGTATTTCTATTTTGTCGATCACGATTTTATTGTTATTGAACCCAATTCAAATACTTCACAAAGAATTTTCGCACGTGCAGGAATGCGTCATGAAAGCGAGAGATGGTCCTATGGAATAAGTGTCGATCTTCCTTATCAAAATGAAAATTGCTGCAATTTTAATGCGGATTTGCGTTGGTTTTTCGATCGCAATATAAAGTACATGACACTAGCGGCGGCAGATCATATCGTGGAGGGTAAAGTTGTGTCGGAGCTTACACAAGAGCCGTTAGCAAATGTTAAAATAGTCTTGAGCTCTGCAGAAAAAACCATTGCTGAAACAAGCTCTGATAAAAACGGAATTTTTTCTTTCGTCGATGTGCCAAACGCAGGATTGTTCCAGTTGACAGCTAGCAACGATCACGCACAAACTAAAAAGGAAATCGAAAAGGCGATTACCAAGGCTAAGTTAGAAACAACTCTTGAAATCAACGAGCATTATTTAATTCGAGTGCTGTTTAGCGATCCGGATCACCCGGCGCAATCGTTTTTCAATTACGCCAAAGAGACGGGAGATGCCATCCTTTCGACGCCTGGAGCTATTTACAAAGACAATAAAATTTATGTCAAAAAAGGCTCGTCAGTGACCTTAAAAATTACGCCAGAGTTTTTGCCTTTTGATGTAGACTTGGAGCATGTTTCGAAGTTTACTTTTGACACGCGTTCGATGGAGGATGGAATAGTTGAAGTTAAACTTAAAAGTAAAAGACCATAGAAGAATCCTGGGCATTTTTTTTCTAGTTAGTTTTTTCCTAGAGCAAAATATTTACAGCGAAATAAAAACAAACCGTGTCACCGACGTTTTTAATTCCGCTCTCGATGTGTTAAACTTTAATTTTACCACCCAATTATCAGAGTTTGATTTGCTTAAAAGTAACGCGCTAAAACTAAAATTTGATGTGCTGCCGCTGCCAAGCGAATTGTTTGGTGAGGCGCAAGAATGTCGAATTGGACGCGATAGTATTCCCGGCAAATCTGTGAGAATTTTGTTTGATCGCTTGACAACTCTGCGACTAGAAAGATTGCAGCAGCCGGTCCAAGTCGAAGTACAAATCGATAATCCCAGCCACTTAGAAGGTGGAATTGCGTGCGGACATTTAGGAATTTTTGCGGCCGGCAATCGGATGCAAATTGTAGAACTGCGTTTGTTCGGCGAAGCGGTACCAAGTCCAATGTGGAAGGTCGGAAATAACGGAAGTGGGAAAAATGTCAACTTTCTGCAGCTGAATTTTTCTGGTCAAACGAGTCAGACTACAGTCCACGCTCAAGTGGACTCGCAAAGCGTAACAGTTGCGTTAGAACACGCACTTTCCAATCCAGCTCAGGTGATAATTACACCGCCACAAAATTGTAAAATAGGCAGCACAAACGTGCGTGATCTCGATGTTGCTCTGGTGGTCGGCAACCAGGAATTTGACCAGGAGCGCTTATTATTTCTTTCAAGCGGCAAAAGCCAAAATATGCTTTTGCGTTTTAAATCGGAGGGTTTGTATGGTAAAAAACATGGCTCGGTTCAATGCGATACAAATGGGAGTTTGGTTTATGCCTATTAGAATAATTGCACTGTTGCTTTTTAGCGCAGCAAAAATCTACGCCCAGGGCGCGGTGGTTTTAAATCCCATGTCGGCTTACACGACTGATGCTAATGCTACGCAGACTTTTCATATCAGCAACCGAATCGAAGAAAAACTAAAGTTAAACGTTGTGTGGAAGTGTGACATCGACGGTAAAGAAGTTGAAGGTCAACCTTGCCTTGATGTTTTTGCCATAGAAATCGACGGCACAGCGCAAACTAAAAATCAAATTGAAATTCCCACTCAGGGTCGTGCCCGGGTTGACGTTAAAATTAAAAATACAGAAGCAGCAAAAACATTATCCTATGCTCTGTTTAAGCCTCTTCTAAAGCCAGAATTAAAGCAGGAAAAACGCGAAAACTCTATCTCGTTTGATTTTGCTTATCAGCCAGGGATTTTGTTTATTCTAAAACCCTCTACTGATAAATTATCCAACGTTAAATTCTCAACTTATATCAACCAGGATGTGCGCCGTTTAAAGCTTGATTTTGATGTGAGCACTTTAAAAATTCCGGCGGTTACTTCGGTTAGTACCAAAATTTTTGCCCTTGATTCAAAAAAGTTAATTCGCTTTGTACGGTTAGCAAGCAATAAAATTTTTGATGCTCATCGCGGATTAATTTCCTTAGAAGGAGAATTCACCGGAAAAGCAGATAAAACCAAAGTTTGTCATCAAACTTTTATTGAAGATGTCACCGCAAAACAAATTTATCCGCTCACGGATTGCCCTTGGCTTTCTTCACCTCAAGTGGCGCGATAAATATTGATGCTTTTAAAATTTATAATTTTATCTATCTTCGTTGAAGCCACAGCTGGGGCTTCTGGTACTAAAATCTTGAGTTTAGTTGTTACAGGTTCCATCGCACCAGCACCGGAATGGCGGAATGCAGCCGGATTTGAAATTTCCAGCATTAATTTGTCCTTTGCAGGACAAGTTGCTGGAACAACCGACGATCGACCGATCCAATCGGAAGCGACTAGTGCTCGGTTGATCAATGCGATCAATTACCCAAGCAATGTAAACCTACGTCGTCCATCAGGCTGTCATATCGGGGCGACCAATATCGATGACCAGCACGTGGAGTTTGTTTTTAACAATTCGCTAGCTTTTGCCGATGGCGTTATGAGTTTAACGTCCGACCGAATGCAGTCGTTTATGCTCCAGTTTTCCAAAGCTGGTCATTATGGTAAAGCTTTCGGACCCGTCCATTGTGACCAAGGCGGGGCTTTGATCTACGGTTACTAAAATTTATTCTTTCGCTCCAAGAGCATGATATGACAAGTAATACAAGTGTGAAAAAACCATTTTTTTATATTAATCAAAAATAATCCTTAAGAAATTTTTGCCTAGGTCGATTCCTCCCTGTGACGGTCACGCGACGCCATAGGGGCGAGGGAGTTGTGGCTCAAAAAAATTAGAGGAGTTTATTATGAAATTTTTTCGTGGAACATTTGGTAAAATTGCTGCAATTGTTGCTGTCCTTTCAGTTGACAATTTAGCTATGGCGTCGGGAACTTTGACGATTCCAGTGACAGTACTGGGAACAATCGCAGCCGCTCCGGTTTGGCAGGATGGTTTGAGTGCTCCGCTAGTATCGTTCGCATTTGACTTTACAGGCAGTGCCGGAACTGTTGCTGCAACAGCTGTGGATTCTGCAGGTATTACTGCGAAAATTATCAATATGTCTGTTTTGACAACGATTGTTGTGAACACACCCACAACTTGCAAAATCGGTGCATCTGCGATTGCTGATACAGACGTCAAAGTGGTCGTAAACGCAGTTCCCGTATCCAATGCAGGAACTTTCATTATGGCGAACGCAATCACTCAACCGTTTAAACTTCGCTTTGCAGCTGCAGGTAACTACGGCCTTCTTGCCGGTGTTGTCACTTGCTTAGCTCCTGGAAGTTTAGTCTACGCTTACTAAAGACCTGCGAATTTATGTTTAACTCAAAAGACCTGCCCAGTAAAACGAGCGCAGGTCTTTTGTTATTTTTGCATGCAAAAATATTCTGACAAATAAATGCTAAAGAAATTTCCTACGTTGACGATGAACCACTTATAATCAATAAGTCGTGCGAAATTTATTCGTGGTTGCATTTTCTGAAGGAATTTACATGCATTTTCATCAAAGAATTTTTAACAAAATTGTTGTCGCAACTGTCATATGGTCAATGCAAAGTATCTCCTATTCGGCTGGAACATTGACCATACCTGTAACCGTTCTTGGGACGATCGCTGCTGCTCCGCTCTGGCAAGATGGTCTGAGCGCCCCACTTCCTAGTATGGCATTTGACTTTACCGGCAGTGCGAATTCTGTTGCTGCAACCAATGTTGATTCAGCTGTGATCACGGCTAAAATCGTTAACATGTCGGTGTTAAACACAATCGTTGTCACAACTCCGACAACTTGTAAAATTGGCGCCTCTGCAATTGTGAATACGGATATAAGACTTATAGTTAACATAACACCTGTTGCCAGTGGCGGTACTTTTACGATGACCAACGCGGTGACCCAGCCGTTCAAATTGCGTTTTGTATCCACAGGAAACTACGGCCTTCTTTCCGGCGTTGTCACCTGCACCGTTGCGGGCAGTTTAGTTTACGCCTATTAAATTTTCATCATTGCAGAATTGCGGTTACAAAACTTAAAAAATAAAATAAATTCTGAAAACATTGCTTAAAAAAATACTGCTGAAGTTAAATAAGCAGATCTTCATAAAACGCCCCGTAACTCATCTCTGGGTTGCAAATTTGAAATTCAAGAACCCAGCGAGCTGGTGAGGGTGTCGCCTGAAAATCGTAAAGCGAATTTTTGGAATAAATTGCATGAGGAAACTCAGAAAGTCGGTGTCCTTTTACATATGAAGGATGTAATAAATAACCCATTTCTAGAGTCTGAATCTGAGCGTATTTAAGTAAGGCCACACCCTCTGGTTTCTCGGTCAACCAAAATTCTTTAACCTTGTTAAATAAAATTTCAACATCTTTAGAAATTTTTATCTTTTCGGGGTCGGAACCTACCACAAAAGTTTTACCGCAGTCCCCTTCAATCCCGTCCCAAATAGGTCCTACATCGACGTAAAAAATATCATCCTGTTTTAAAACAACATTTTCAGCATAAGGATCAAGAAAACTTTTAACGGTGCTTTCACCAAAACGAATGTGCGTTTTATGCCAAAATTTTTTTACGCCGCGGCTCGCAAATAATTGATTTGCCTTTTTTATCGCTTCAATTTCGGACATTCCAGGAACGATAAAAGAAGCTATATCATTCACTGCTTGCCAAGTCTTGGAGCGAAATTCCCCAGACATAGACTCCACCGCAGAAAGACTAATACCTTCAATAGCATCAAATTTTGTGGCTAATTCTTGATTTTCAATAAAAATACACCCCATTAAAAATAATTTAATCTACAAATCACGGAAGTCATTTCATAATTAATTAACCGACAAATGTCTACCGTAAATCAATTTCGGACTCAACCTTTATGCTCTAATGCGCAATCAGTTTTCGGAGTGCATCAGATGCTAACTATGATACGCTTTGCCACTGGTCGAAAAATTCTTTATCAGGAGTTAAACTTATTGCTAATTTATCACAATGTACTTTAATTTTACCAGGAGCTGTTTCAAAAGGAGCTTTTGAGGCGGGGGTTATCGACGTTCTTGCTGACAAAGAGATTCAAATAAATCGCATTGTTGCTACGAGTTCAGGTGCTTTAAATGGAGTCGCTTACGCTGCCGGAATTAGAAGCGGGCAACCCAAAGAGATGGCAAAAAAATTAATCGCGGCATGGATTACGGGTGGTGGTTGGGGAAACTCCCTAAGCTTAAATCCATTAAATTTGCTTACAGGACGAGGTTTTTCTGATTCGAGCAATTTATTAAAAATGTTGAATAGTTTAATTATGCCTTGCACCAGCACTGTTAAGAACAACGTTGAACTGCGAATTATCGTATCGCCACTCAATGGTAAAACAAGCCATATAGGCAATAAATCCGCCACAAGTTACGAACAGGTTTTAAGTTTTTCCAACGATGATTTTGATACCAAACAAGGTCTGGCAAAAATATTTCAGGCGACGACCGCAGCCTGTGCGTTTCCTGGACTTTACGCCCCCATAACTTTACCAACCCTTGGCCCTTGCATGGATGGTGGAGCTGTAAACAATGCGCCCATTAAGTATGCCTTAAGCAACCAAAACGTCGGCCATATTATTATGGCGGTGCCTTTTCCGGCCAATATTGCCCCTAAAAAATCTTTACGCGGCATGTCGTTGCTGAATCATTTCATTGAAATTCTTATTAACGAACGGCTGTACCGAGATCTTAAAGAAGCACATAGTATTAATGATGAAGTGGCTGCTCTGAAAAAACTTACCGATAAAAAACTCATTAATGCGAAACAGCTGGAGGATATTTTAAAAATTCTCAAAATGCGCAAAGTTGAAATTACCGAAATTCGTCCAGGAAAAAGTCTTTCTGCAAATTCTTTTTCCGGATTTTTCAGCAAAAAAGTTCGAATAAGTCTCGTGGCTGACGGACAAAAAGCAGCAGTTGAATGTTTGGCAGAAATAAGTTCTCATACTTTCAAGGCGAAGGATCAACACCGCGATAGAAGGTTAACTTGAGCTATGAAAATATTTTCGACTGTACCGTTAAGCATATTTTTTCTGTTAAGTTCAAGAATAATCCATGCGGATTCGTTCGAATACCAATTCGGACGCCCCCTTCAACCCGGCGAAAAAAGTTATAATGACTACCGTCAGACTCACGCGGAAGAAGCCGCTAAAAAATATGGCTTCAAGGCCGAAGATGTCGGCGACGGAATGGATACGTGGCACTGGTGGGTGGGTGTCGACAATCCAGGATTTTGGCGAGATATGGCTAAGCTTACCGGCAATAAATATAACTACACTAATGTTCACATCGATATTCTAAGAATTCTTACAACTTCTAAACGTTCTGAGAGGTTTAAAGAACTTGGGATTATCAACGATCCGGACTGCGTTGAAGCCGACAAACCCGATCAATTTGGACTTATGATCGACCGCATGAAAGAAGGAACTTTAACCTGGAACCAAGATGTTTTTGGGTACTCTAGCGGAATAATCGGATTGCAGTTATTTAAAAATAAAAATTTTGATGCCAAGAAATGGTCGTTAGAAAAATATTTAAAAGATCCTGCATCAGTGGAGCCACCTTATAACCCTGGAATGGCCTGTGTGTTTTGTCATATTGGATTTAACCCGCATAATCCCCCGACAAATCCGGCTGAACCAAAATGGGAAAATTTAACTTCATCGATTGGCAATCAGTATTTGCAGGAGGGAAAAGTATTCGCTCAAAATGTCGACCCAAAATCTTTTATTTATCAGTACCTGACCAATCAGGAACACGGAACCAGTGAAACTTCACGCTTTCCTACAGACTTTATTAACAATCCAACCAATATAAATTCTATATTTCGTCTCAAGGCAAGGCTTGGCGAAAAGCATGTTGAGCAGATCACACCGGCACAAAATAAATTCATTAAGGCCATGTATGCAAATGCCAAAATCCCCGAAGATAGCCTGGTAGGTGTTTTAGGCGGTACTGCACAAAAACCTACGATTACTGTGCCTCATATTTTAACCGACGGAGCAGATTCCACCGGGGTGGTGATGGCTTCGGTGCGAGTCTACGTTAACGAAGGGATGATGCATAAAGATTGGTATGCGACGTGGCCGATCAATCCATTTAATGTTCTAGACAGCGTCAAACGGGGATTTAGTCCGCGCGAATTTGACATCCAAAAGTTGGCTCACACTGATTCTAACTCACCTTGGACACAAACTGAAATACGAATGCCAAATATGGCTACATTTTTATTGAGTTATGATTCCTTTCCGTTAGATCCGCACTATTTACCTCAGGACTCGAAAGTTTTAGAACGTGGCAAAGTAGTATTTGCTGACAATTGTGCGCGCTGTCATAGCAGTAAAATCCCGGAAAATTTAAAAGGAAATGCCGACGAGCAGAAAAAAGCCTGGCGCGAACTTGTTTTACGTCCGGATTTTCTAAAAGATAATTATCTGTCAGATGATCTGCGGCATTCGGTGGAAGAAATTGGCACAAATGCCCAGCGTGCCTTGGGAACCAATGCGCAAGTGGGATCCACCTGGGCACAAATGTCCAGTGAGACATATAAAGCAATCCGACGTCCACTAGTTGCTTTGAATGATCATGATGCCACGGGTGCGCCGACTCCACTTTATAATCCATTGTCTAAAAAATATGATATAAAATGGACTGGACCGTCAGGGTTTTACCGCACGCCAACGTTAGTTAATATTTGGGCGACCGCGCCTTTTTTTCATAATAATTCTCTCGGAATTTTTAATGGCGATCCTTCAATACCTGGTCGGCTTGCGGCATTTAAGGATGCAATGGAAAAACTCCTTTACCCCGAACGTAGGCGCGGCATCGCGTCCATAAAAGTTCTTCCCAGTAACACGTCTCTGCCGGATATTTTTCCTGGATTGCAGCAGCATTTTAAACGCTCGAAAGAGGTTGATCTTAGACTTCTGACGTTGCCAAAAGGTACACCGATCAATTTGGTTATGAATCTGCATCCGAGTTCGGTTCCTAAGCTACTTGAAGCCTATATTGCGGGTGTGTTGGACGGCAAGCCGCGCAAGCATTTTAAGCACTTCGTCGATCGCCGCCGCAGTGCAGGCATGCAATCCATGTTGAAAAAAATGGTCGAACTAAGCACTTGCCCAGATTTTATTGAAGATCGCGGGCATACTTTTGGTAAGGATCTTTCCGCCGAAGAAAAAACCGCGTTAACCGAATATGCGAAATATTTTTGACATTCATAATCAGGACCTCATGCGATGAATTGTGCTGAAATTTTTACTAAACTGCAAACCACCTTTCGTTCACGGCGTACGCGAACGCTTGCCTGGCGAGTGGAGCAGCTTAAGGGATTAAACCGGTTTTTGATTGAACAAAAGCAAGAGATACTCAAAGCTTTATGGCAGGATCTTCGCAAAGGAGAATTCGAAGCTGAAGTAACGGAAATTGAAACCACACGGGCAGAAATTGATTATACTCTAAAAAATCTTGCCGAATGGATGGAGCCCGTTTCAGTGTCGAGTCCGTTAATCGACCAACCCGCAAGCTCAGAAATTAGATCTGAGCCTTATGGGGTTGTGCTTATTTTGAGTGCCTGGAACTATCCGGTGAATTTGTTACTCGCGCCGCTTGTTGGAGCAATCGCGGGTGGTAATGCAGTAGTTTTGAAACCATCGGAAATCTCCGCAAATGTCTCAGAACATATGGCGAAGTGGTTGCCACAGTATTTGGATTCTGAGGCCATCGCGGTTTATCAAGGCGGCATATCGGAAACTGATGCTCTACTGGATTGTGCTTTTGATTATATTTTTTTTACGGGCAGTGGAACGGTTGGTAAAATTGTCATGGCCAAAGCCGCCAAAAACCTTATTCCAGTGACGTTGGAGCTAGGTGGAAAGTCTCCCGCAATTGTATGGCACGATACGACCATCAAAACCGCGGCTCGCAGAATCGCATGGGGTAAATTTTTAAATGCGGGACAGACTTGCATCGCACCCGATTATATTTTTGTTCATAAATCGATCGAAGAAAAATTTCTCGCTGAATTAAAATTCTGGATTTTGGAGTTCTACGGAACTGAACCGCAAAAAAGTCCGGATTATTGCCGTATAGTAAATACTAAAAATTTTCTGCGGCTCGAGAAGTTTTTGGACAATGGTGAACTTTATTGTGGCGGCGGTAAAGATGCGAACGATCGTTACATAGAGCCAACTGTTTTGAGGATAAAAAAAGTAGACGTACCTGTGATGCAAGAAGAAATTTTTGGACCGATACTTCCGGTAATTGCTGTAAACGAGCTTTCTGAGGCAATGGATTTTATTAATGCGCAGCCAAAGCCGCTAGCACTTTATCTTTTTACCAAGTCAAAAAATATTTGCGAGCAAGTCATCGAAGGGACTTCATCGGGTGGAGTGTGCATTAACGACGTGGTCATGCATATGCCGTCACCGGAACTGCCTTTTGGAGGTGTTGGCGGAAGTGGTATGGGGCAGTATCACGGCAAACGCAGTTTCGAAACTTTTACGCACCAAAAAGCTGTTATGAAAAAACAACTTGGCCGGATTTTCCTATTCGTTATGCTCCGTATACTTCTAGCAAACTTAACTGGATAAAACTTCTAAGTTAAATTTGAAAATTATTCGACGGCTTATCTTTAAGCTACAAAATCTTACCAACAACCAGTCGAATAAATCCTAAAAGTCCAATGACCATACTTGCATACCAAAAGATTTTTCGCTTAGCCAAAACAGAAATCGCAGCGATGCCTATGGCAACCTGGAAAAGAGTAACAGAACTTGCAAAAACCATATGTCGGGAAAGCTCTTCAAGAGACGCCTCCTCTTTTTCTTCGGCTTTTTCTTTCAACTTATCCTGCTCGTTTTGATAACGCTCAATTTCCTTATCGTACTTGGGAGTGTCTTTTCCGAGGAAATGCATAATATCTCGGCTCTGAGTCATCAAAGCTGCTTTAATGCCCTTAGACTGATAGTGCGACCAATGATTGGATGCGCGAATCTGCGAAAGCATCGCTTCGTTAGAATAGTGACCTGAAAAAAGACTACAAACAGCAGCTGCGACGGCCAGAAGTGCCGAGGTCAGTGCAACTTTAACAATCCAATCGTCACCAGGGCCGTGCGCAGCCTGGTGATGCATATTTTCTCGAACAATCTCTGTCGGATCTTCAATCTCTTCCATAAGTACCTTAGTTTTTCATAATTCGAGATATACAAATATTTACAACAGCCGATTACTTTTTGAAAAAACTAAATCGATTAGAGTTTTCGATTTGTGATGGACAAAAAACAAACCTCGTTTTCTTATCTAAATCGTAACACTTACCAGATTGCCAAACACCCTTTTTATACAAAAATAGATTTTGAAGTTTCTCTATTTCGCTTTTATATTTGAGATTTTTCATAAGCCATTGAGAAAAGTTTTTGATAGTAAAGTCGACCCATTCGTCTTTGTCTCGAAAAGCCAATTTAAATTGAAACCGCTTGGAATAATTTAATGGTGGAGCCCTATGTAGTATTTCCGAGTCCGTGGGTAAATTTGACTTACGTACAGAATGTACGGCGATCTCCAATTTTGAAGGCTGGTTCAACTTTGAATTTGGGTACTTAGCGAATATATACGCCGCAGCCTTGGTCAAAAATAAGCGCTCAAGGTCCAAAGTAAAAGACAAACTATTTGCGCCCAAAAATGAAATTGACCAGTTATAAATAGTTGAAAAAGAGATATTTGCTGGCCTATTTTCAAAAGGTCCATCGCCCAAAAACACATCAATATCTTTCACGATTGATTTTTGCTGATTTAAAATTGTCGCAAGATTAGCAATATTTTTAAACCCCGCACGAACTATGGATTTTTCGAGCATCACAAAAGAATTAAATACGCCTCGTGGCTGAGGCTCAGAAAACACACTATCCATAGTTACCGCTAGGCTTAAAAGATACTGCAAATGAGGATCTATTGCTAAAGTATCGAAAATTGAATGCACAATTGTGTACCAGTCAGCTTTATCGACATAAAAATGCGAAAGTCTCGCAATCCGCATACTAACTTCTAAGTCATTTGTGGACTCGGCAAATTCCATCAAGTTATTTACAAGAGTTTTGTCTAACCCCGCTACAAAATTGTATTCAATTTTCTGTTGTAGAATTAAAGAAGCAGCTTCACGCTCAATATATTCTGAACTACCCAACACGGCGAGCAGCTCATTTTCACTTTTCTGTGCAAGATTTTTTACGGCCTCATCTAAATGTTCGTGATAGCGCTGACTATCCGAGAAAATAGTTTCGCCCTTAGGTGGGACAGCGTAACAACGGGCTGACATAATCAGCAAAAAAAGTCCAACTTTAGGATTCCGCATTTTAACCTCACAAACTTGCTTGTGTTAAATTAATATTAATTTAATCTGTTTAACAACAATTCATTTTTGATATATTCTGCTCGGCAGTCTGAGGGTTCATTGAATATAAACCCTCGGTTTTGAGCTATTCAATCGATGCAAAAACCCTAAATGCATCAATATAACTCATTAAAAATTCTACTATTTTTTAAATTTGCTTATATTTTTAAGGAAGCTTCCGAAGAGTTAAATAATAGGTTAAATAAAGGCAAGGTGAAATTTATGATGAATCGATTGATATTACCACTTTTAATTGTATTAAATTCTTGCAATTTGTTTAAGTCTGAGTTGACTGCTGAAAAAACAAGTCCGAGCACTTCAACAACAAAAACAACTCCCGCTGGCATCAGTGCCGCACTCAACTCAACTTCAGCTAAAATCACCTTTCCGACATTCCCAAATGCCACCTCCTACAAAGTTTATTTTAACACCACTGCAAATGTGACAAGCACCAGCGCAAATTTTACCTGTAATGATCCTGCGACGTGTCAGCAGCCAAATTTGACTTGCAATTCTACCTACTATTTTAAATATGCAGTCGTACTTGCGGATAGCGAACTACCCCCATCAGCAGATACAGCCACACTGACTATATCGTGTCCCACTTCAACTCCAAATTCTGCTACTATTCCCGATCCGTTAACAGTCGTTTCTACATCTCCTGCCACGGCAGCTGTATCACAAAACCCCGCAACTACCATTTCAATAATTTTTAATGCTATTGATCCCAATACGGTAACTTCAGCATCTATCCAAGTTAAACGAAATTCAAATTCTACTTTAGTTGCCGGAACTGTAACCGCGGATAACAAATCCATTACGTTCAGCCCATTAGGTGCATTATTCCAAAACGAAAGCTACACAGTGACTTTAATTGCTGCGAATTTCACAAATAAATCTCTGCAACATTTGAGTGCGAATTATTCTTGGTCTTTTACCACTAATTCGGTTACCGCTTTAGCAGGGCGTGGCTCCGTACATCTGGAATGGCCAACAATCGCATCAGCCGTTGGCTATAAGATTTTCAGGTCACAGACAAGTCCTGTTTCTACTGCTGGAACTTATCTTTCTTATACCGTAAACACCGAGTTTCATGATTCCACAGCCGACAATTTAGCCCCATCTTATTACCGCATCGTTCCTTTCGACGGAAGTGTTGATATAGCTGGTCAATTAACTTCAGAAATATCCGCACAAGCTTCTATAGCAAGACCAGGTGTACCAAAAACACTAGGTGCGTCGTGCGGCGAGTCGAATCAGGTGAGTTTGACTTGGTTAGCACCAATTGAAGGAGCTACTCCCGCCTCATACGTTGTTTACCGTTCCACTTCAGGGATACCCAAATCGACTGACGTTTTAACCACAACTACTACGCCAAACTATACCGATAACTCTGTAACCAACGGGGTGGTTTATTATTACCGGATATCGGCTCTTTCTGCATCCAATCTCCAAGGTGCGCTGAGCGAAAGCGCAACATCATGTCCTGTAGCCTCAAATGCGGTATCGGCAAGTTTAATTTTTGTTGACAACGCTGCCCCTGGAGGCGGAAGCGGCAGCTACTCTTCACCTCTGAATCTTTTACAAACCGCCATCGGGACGGTTAGCGCCGGAGGAACCATTGTTTTGAAGCCTGGAACATATGGTATCGGCGCTGCAAATAGCGTAACCACATCCTATTATGTGCGCAGCGTTACTGGTACGTATACAAATTCTGGAGTTACACTTAGTCCCCCAACTTCCACGATTCAGTCAGCATTTTCTATTCCCGTTGGAGGCATTACAAACTTTGGATTGACTGGAATGAATTTTACGGGTTTTGGAGACGGGACCACAGCGTTGTCGGGCGTGCTTTCGATCGCAAACAGTTCGGCTGTAAATAATTTATTGGTACAAAACAACAACATGGATACGAATTTAGTTATGGGTATTTATTCAACTCGAACTGGTTTTGCGCGTGGCTTAAACTGGCGCATAATTGGAAATCGTGTGAACAGTGCCACAGGAAATGCTAGCGTATCCTGCATGCGAGTTTACTATTTTGAGTATTCAACTGTATCCGATAATATTTTGTCAAATTGCAATTATGGCGGCCTTTTATTAAACGAACTTTACAACAGTACCGTGAGTCGCAATACGATTTCTTCAACTATTCGTTCAGGAATAAGCGTCGGAACAGCACTCGGTAATGGATTTGCCATTTCTCATAACAAAATTTCTAGTACCAATACAGGAAATACTGCAACTTACGGGGCGATTCGCATGTCTGATATTGCTTCTGGCCAGGCCTGGATATCTTATAATCTTATGGGATCATCACTCGAAGGATTTACGTTGTATACAACCACAGCAACTCTTGCAGGATCGTTAAAACTGCGCTCAAACGAAATTTCTGGAAATTCATCTAAAGGCATTAACAACCTTTCAACTCAAAGCGTCACCATCGATGCTGACGCAAACTATTTCGGGTGTGCTGCGGGTCCTGGACAAGCCGGGTGCGACACTGTCAGTACATTTGTCAACGTTGGAACTCCACAAGTTGCAAGTCCGCTATAGAACTCTATAGCCGTTTATTTCCCAAATACTTTGCAGGTCGAAAAAGCGTTGGGATTATTTTTTATTTTTAACATAGCCCTCAAGCGATTGATCGGCACATTTAAATCGATCTATTTTGATACCTGACTTCTGTTGATGTTTTAAATGCCCTTGCTCGGTTGCGCGTTTCCGCCAGCGCTCAAAACCTTTGCTGTCTAGACTGCTGCGCATAAATTTAATAAATTCATTCGGACTTAAACCAAATTGCTTCTCAATTGCTTCAAAACTCGTACGGTCTTCCCAACCCATTCTAATAAGCCGTTCTTTGTCTTCAAAGCTAAACGCGGCGATTTTTTCTTTAAATTTTTTTGCAATACTCATTGATTTATGTCAACCATCGCCGTTGGAAAAGTTGTTCTGGATCGTATTGTGCGGCTTGTTTTGGAATATTAAATTTACGAGCACGAGGATCAGAACCATTGCCCGATAAGTAGAGCCAATTACCCCAATTCGAAGACGCGTCATAATCAATAAGCTTTTTCTCAAAATAGTGCGCTCCCCAAGTCCAAGGTTGCTTTAAATCATGAATCAGGTAACTTGCAACATTCTGGCGTCCGCGGTTGGACATAAATCCGGTTGCATTCAATTCAAGCATAAAAGCATTGATAAATGGTTCCTGCGTCTGACCTTGACACCACTGAGCAAATGTTGCTTTGTCGGCCAATGGCTTATAATTGATATTAGGTTGAATACCGCGTTCTAAAAACAGTTTTTTACGGTATTTTTTTGCAAAAAATTTAAAATAATCGCGCCACAGCAATTCAAATATAAGCCAGTAGGTCGAATCGTTGGCGCAGATGTTAGATTCAAATTTTTTAGTCTCAAAATATATTCTTCTCGGAGACAAGCAACCCTGAGAAAGCCAAGGTGAAAACTTCGATGAATCATTGCGATTCAGCAAGCCATTACGCGTTTCTTTGTATGTTCGAATAGATTCGGTTTTCCAGATATATTCAATTGACCTTTCTAAACCAGCCAGTTCATCTGATTTTAAATGATTTACTACTGTTTTCTGGATTTGTTTTTCGGTAAATTTTTTAGGCCAAATCTTTGGCGATTCCACGATCCTCTCAATTGCCAAACTAAACTCAACTTTTTTCCGGAATTCCGTAAAAATAAAT
This sequence comes from bacterium, assembly GCA_043757325.1. Taxonomy (GTDB): domain Bacteria; phylum Bdellovibrionota_B; class Oligoflexia; order Oligoflexales; family RGVZ01; genus JAYVPO01. The sequence continues at coordinate 34,003 of JAYVPO010000162.1, read as the reverse complement.
GGCATATCCTCAAGCGCAAAGGGCAAATTCTTTTCCGCAATTAAAGTCTGCTGGTCAAAAGATTCAACCGCGACGTCCAACTTTTTACAAACTTCAGTGATATAAATTTCTTCAGCGATTTCTTCTGGACAGTACTCACTTGTGAAAAAAACTTTTTCAATTTGGTATTTTTCAACAACCAACTTTATTTCTAAAATATCCGTGCTTTTAAAAATGAATTGACCAAATCGATCGGCCTCAAGGTTAAAACTTTCGACGCACTCGTCAATAAACAATTTACGCTTTTCATCAGCGCGCAAATAACTTTTTGTTGCAGACCAGAAAATCAAACCTTGCGAACATTCTTTGCAAAATTGGCTTAGTGCCGAATTGTCATGAATTCTCAAGTCCGATCTAATCCAATATAAACCACGCATAAAGATCTCTTTAAATTGCGTTACGCTAAATCCTGACTGCGTAGCGTCATTGTCCGAATTGTAACTTTTATTTGTCGTGGTACAAGCTGTTTAATTTTCAGTCCTAACATGTCATCCAAAACGTGTTCGAAACAACTTCTAATTTTACGATTTTTTTACGATCCCGCGAGAATCATCTGGCCGAATTAAATTCCCAGGTAATACAAATGCTATGCAACGTAGCCGCGGTCGACAGCAGAAACATCGGGTATGCGATCATCGTTAAGCTTGCTGTCTTCGACGAAAGCGTATTAATTGCGCAGAAACCGAATTTTACCAGTTACAAGCGAATAATATTTCGGAGCGGACTACCACGATGAAATTCGTTGTACAGAATTTTTTTTCATAATAGCCATCATTAACGTCATTCGAATGAGTGGAAATCACTTAGCCAATATGGTAACTTATAGTGTGAGGCACTATTGATGGCGAAGTTCCAATTTATCGAATGGCTAATTGACTGGCTTGAAGCACATGACGAATTTGAATTCGTTTGGGATGCAGGAAATTCAACGAAAAACATCGATAAACACGAAGTCGAGAATACAGATGCTGAGGCAATTTTTTATGATCCTGACCGATTTCCATTAGGCATTCAAGTTGAACCGTTACCTGATGAGCCGCGCTTTGGCATCTTAGGCGCAGTAAACACAAAAAAAATGGTTCATGTATCGTTTACGATTCGCGATGGTCGTATTCGGATTATATCGGCAAGGCCTATGCACAAAAAGGAAAGATTAGCTTATGACCAAAACGTACGTAAAAAATGACCCCGTTTACGACGACGTATCTGAGTTTGAAGAGCAAAAAATTTCCGAGGCACTCAAGAAACGTGCGCGAAAAACTCCAACCTCTGTGGCTTTAGATCCTGAACTCGTGGCACAAATCAAAAAACTTGCAGTAGAAAAAGGCGTACCCTATCAAGTGCTTTTACGGATGTATATTATCGAAGGTTTTAAGCGCATGGAAAAAAGTTCGGCGTGAATTAGAACGCATTAGCTGACTTGAATGTTGCATTAGCTAAAAGATGTTTTAAATAACTTCTGATTTAATAAATTTTTACCGTGAACACTTTCGCAAAAGTTTTGAAAGCGGGCGGTTTCCTGAGTTGGGTGGAATGAGAATTATATGGCGCCTGTAAAAAAAGATTTCATCTCTCGATTTTTCTTGATCATTGCCATTGGTCTAGCAGTCTACACGGTCAAGCATCACCTCGACGCGCACCTGCTTGGCAGTTCCGATGCCGCGTGTAATTTAAATTCTTATATCAACTGCGATAAAACATCGCTTTCGCAATTTAGCGAAGTTTTTTCGATTCCTCTTGGTATCTATGGTATAGCGGTTTACTTATTTCTGTTGTGTGGAATAAGACGAATTGACCGAAAAAAAACAAACTTCATTTTAAGCCTGAACTGCATTGTCAGTGTGGGATTAATCGTAATCTCAATTTTTGTTATTAAATCCATTTGTATCGTGTGTTTTGCGCTGCATTTTATTCATTTTTTATTGTTTTTTTTAAATTGCAGAATTCAGAAGTTTTCACTGAAATTCGAGCGAATAAGAATTCTCGATATCGTGTTAGCAATTTTTTCGTTTGCCCTTCCGTCCGTAGGTTATTTTAGCGCAAAGTCGCTCCTTTCAAACTACTACGAAAATCAAGTGCTAGGAAATACGCCCCAGGTAGAGAAATCCCAAGCACAAATTAAAATCGAGCTTATTCTAAATCGCAAACACCGAGCTACCACTTTGGGAAATCCTCATGGGACGTTAAACGCGCTGGTATTTGTGGACTTCACTTGTCCCTATTGCGAAGAATTTTTACATCAGCTTCAAGATATTCTAAAAACGGCACCGGAACTTACTGTGAGCGTGCATCACTTTCCTCTTGATCGCGAATGCAATTTAAGTTTGGGAGAGACTGCCCACGAAGGCGCTTGCAAAGCCACTGCGCTTTTTGAGTGTTTGATTTCAGACGGGAATTTTGAAACTGTTAGGCAAAACATTTATAACCTGGATTTTTACGCCAAAGAATACCTCACTACAATTTCGAAAGATTTTAAATTAAACATTCCTGACGTCACTGCATGCGTCACAAAAACTGAGACGTTGTCAGACATTAAAGATGACATTCGACTTGCAAGAATGTTTTCAGTACAAAGTGTTCCAGCGATGATTCTGGAGGGGCGAAAAATAACTTTGCCTCAGCTTCGTGCTTTGCTCCGGACGCAGGTGCAATGAATTTTTCTAGCTCTTAAAAGAAGCTTACGGCATGAGCGGTAATGCTTGGCACCTATTTGCTTTTGCACTAAAGTACTGGCCACCTGCGCATGTTACAGAATCAGGAAGAAAATATTTTTTGGCAATGTTGTTAATGCCGCCATCATAAATATAAGTTTCAGTTTTTTGGGTCTCTTGGTTAAAAACTGTGCCAGTCGTACATCCGAGGCCCATGCAGCGTCCTTGGCTAAGAAAACATTTGGTTGGGCTGCTGCAAGAAAAGATATCGTAAACGACGTTGTCAGCTACGCCTCCGATTGCAACTCTGTCTTGTTCTGAATGTGAAAACTCATAGCCCATATTGCGCATAACGCATAAATCTTTTTCTGCTGTCAACAAACCCCAGTGTGGACATTCATAGGCATCAATTTCTTTACGCATGATATTTTTTTGTAATATGACTTGAACAGTATCTTTGTTTGGTGTGACGACTATGTTGTAATATTGAACGCCCGCTATTGGACGCTTATAATCTTTAGAAGATAACGGCAAATAAATATTTGCGTAGTCGATTATCGAACTTTTTTCTCCTGAAGAGGTTGTTCTACATTTCGTAAGGAAATCCTTAAGTTCAGGCGCCATTACGGTAGATTTTTGAGTCAATAAATTTTTGACTAGTCCCATTGGGTGGCGTGCAATTAAATCACTATTCAATGTGTCACAAAGCTCTCTTTCAGTCTTTCGCAGCGCTAGGTAACATCCTGCATCATCAAATTTTCGAAAGGAACAAGAAATAGAAAAGTCATCGGTTTTGGTGTCATATGCTAATGAAATAGGCGAAGAATATCGGCTGGCAGGCGCTTCACTATGAGGAATCTCCCATGGATAGAAATAACCAACTAAGTTGTTATAAGCAAACATATTTTCTACTCGAAGGGCATCTTCAAAGTTACCGTACATACCCGAATCTTCATCCCCAAACTTCTTAATTTCGCCGCTGCTAGAGTGACGAAAATATTGCATGCTTACCGGATTTTTCAGATCAAAATGTCCAAAAGCGCGGCTATCGACTATTTTCAACAAAAATTTCCCAACCGTTAGATTAACACTTCGGTCTTCAGCAATAGTGATTTTTCCATCAGAACCCTTTAAAGAATCCACGGATAGACAAGTGGTACTTGCTACACACGGCGGGATTTTAGCTAATAAAATTTGCGCGATTTTCGCGGTACCATCTTCAAGTGAAATTTTAGAAACTTTTTCGCTGACAGATTGCGCACTTGCGATTTTAACCTCTGCTTCCAAGAATGTAAAAGAAGTGGAGCCACTTTTTGTCACTTTGAACTTATTTAATCCGATGATAACCGAATTGGTAAAATCGGTTCCACCAACAGCAACATCGACAGTCCAGTCCGGGTTTGTTTTTGAATACACAATGCCGCCTTCATCAGCAACTCCACAAGTGCTGACAGACAGATCCTCGGGTTTTTGGGATGTTCCTGGTGAAGGTGAAGTATTCGACTGATTGGATATCGAAGTTCCGACGGATGGAAGAGCTGTTTTTGCTGCATTTAGTGCACTAGTTACCAGAGATCCCATCCCACTCATTGCTGATGAAATTGTCGAAAGGCTACCTGACTGCCTAAAGTTCAATCCGGTATTTTTTATATCTCCTGAGTTCACTAAACCTAGTGTTGATAAATCAAAATCTGGTCTGCCGGCAAAGTTGCGCGCCGAAAGTCTATCGGAGAAAGATTCTTTTAAGTCAGCGGTCAGGTTTGAAAAATTCAAATTTAAGGAGTGGATTGCATTTTTTACTAGGGCGACATCTAATAGTGCTTTTACGGTATCTACGGGGGGCTTATCTGCGATGACGAAAATATTCTGCGCGGTTAGCTGCGTGAGTTTTGTTTTAATTGCGTCTAATAAATTTCCACACGAACTTAAAACTTCAACGGAATCTTCGGTAGGGCCGGCTGAAATTGAATTGGGACAACTAAAGATTTTTGCTTCTCCGAGATTTAGTGATTGAACACCCATGTCTGATTGAAAGCGCGTCAATCCTAAAAGATTTTGTAGATACAAAATTTTCACATCAGTCGGCATAGTCATAACCGCTTGTCTCACAAACTTTACTGATGCTTCACCAACCTTAATTGTTTCGCCGGATGTGTTTCGCGTAAATTGGCTTAATTTAGAAGCATCATAGCCATCGACCGCTATGGAATGAGCGGAAAAATCAGCTGACTTAAGAGAAGTTCCCAGCATAAATGTTTGTACAGAAATAGGCGCTTTGGTCATCGAGGAAATGGAATACATGCCTTTTGATGTCTCCGTAATTGTTCCACCTAGAAAAAATGGCGCATATAGCAACCGCATCGATTGAGAGACTTTCCTGCCCTCAGTTGATGAACCCCAGTCACAAATAAGCACATCATCGGAACTTTGCAAGTAAAAAATTGGCTGATTCGAGTAAACCATCCCGGCGGTTGGCGAATCAGCAAACGAAATTAATCCAGTACCAGCGTTCATTTTAACAACTTTGCAAGGGTTGCTGTTTGTTTGAAAATTTACCGATTTCGTCGAGGTCAAAAGAGAATATTTGTCTGCTAGAAGTTTTGGAAGCAAAGTATCCGAAAGTAATATGGATTCGTCTCCAAGCGCTAAAGGCGCCGCAACATTTTTGCGGTTGTCAGTAATTTTTTTTCCACAACTCAAAAAACTCGGTAAAACTATTAGAAATATGTAACGCATTCCTATTTGTCCTTCTTACAACGTCGAAGAGAATTTACTTTGCAAAATAGGTATCGGCATGCTTTCTATTTACTAAAGTTTTTGAAAAGCGTTGACTTGGAAATGTTCACCAATGCGCGCTCGGGAGTGGTTCTTCGTCGCTTTTAAAAATTTTGCGCCGAAATTAGTAGTGGTCAACTTATTTTAACGGTAAAGCTTTGCACGAATCGTAATTATCCATATACTCACTTTTTTGACAATTTCCGTTTACAGATTTAAATTCGGAGGAATTTGCCTGATATTTTGCACGAGAGTAATTAATTGATACCGATTTGCAGGAAGAATCTTCACATCGATTTGTAGTAAACGTAGCTCCGATATTTTCTTTTACGTTTAAAACAACAAAATTATAACTATCGATTTTCTTCATATAATTATCCACAAGGCAGGTTACGTCTTTATTTGCAGTTACAGGTGATGGCCCGCAGGCACTTAAATTAATTTCTTTTAGTGTCGGCAATGCTTCCAACACTATTTGTGGCTTCGTTGCTCCATATTTGACATTGATATTGTAAAAATCGTTATTTGCAGTTTGACCTGTGCACTTACTTAAAGTATCGGATGCTGATTTCTCAATTAAACTAGAGTTTTGACTGCCAAGTGCAATTTTCAAGAAGTGTTCTACAGTCGATGTAGAAGGTTTTGCTAGGCTTTGACAAATATCTTTTAATTTTTTCCTAAAGATTAAATTACAACCGTTTTGAATCAAATTATCCTGCATACAAATCACTTGACCATAGGAACCAGACTCGTTGTAGGCAACCGCATAAGCACCACTTACCGCATAACCGTCCGACATATTGCCAAATGTTAAACCCCACGGAAGGGATGATTGGAAATCTGCGGATATCTGCTTTGCCCATGTTTGAAATACCATTGGGATCAATACGGAACTAAGCATGGAATTAGTATTAATATTATTTGAAGTTACGGTATTGTTTAACTGTCCGAAAGCAATATTTTTATAGAATAGATAATCAGATTTCTCGAAAAGCGGGGCGCTCCCGTTCGCGGAAAACGAGAACTGAAACTGTAAATTTTTTCCTAAATTCACATAATCTGAATTGTAAACAGTATAAGTTCCCGAATAAGAGTGCGCCGGAGGGTAAAATATTTTTCTTGTATCAACCAAGGTTAATTTATTTTCACCGTAAGAAAGGATGCCGGAAGCGGGCGAGTCTTCAAATTTTATCGATAGTCCATTGTTCTTAAAATGTTTGAATAGAGCTTTGGGATCGGGACATGTTTTCATACCCATTTCACATCCGGGAAAATTAACCAATCCAACAAATTGCAAATTATCGCTTTCTACTTTTAACGGCAAAGATGTAGGGACATTATCAATGGCTTCCTCATAATTCAAAATTTGAAAAGTTGGAGTCTGTAGTCCGGCAATTGTTTCCCAGGTTTTCTGCTTAAATCCAACGATATACGATCTCACCTTTTCGGGTTTTACAATTGACACCGATACATTTGAGTCTTTAGTGTTCAAGTAGCTGATGTATCCGACTCCAGCTGCTTGGCAACCATTGTTGTCAGCTAAAGAGATGTCACTTTGACTCGAGGGCAGTCCGGCCGACTGATTTGATGATGCCAGTCCTGCTACAGAACTTCCCGCTGCGGCGGCTGCAGATTGGGCACGACTTACTCTTTGCCCAAGCACGCTTGCCGCTGTTGCACTAACCGTTGGACCTAACTGCATAGAATCAGTGTTTTTTGAATCTTCGGTACCTGTTAAGCCAATAGCCTTGTTTTCAAAATTAGGATTTCCGGCAAAATTGCGCGCCGAAAGCCTACTGAGAAAAGATTCTTTAACATCAGTCGAAACATTAGAAAAATTAAGATTTAAAGTATGAATGGATTTTAAAATACCTGGATCTAGTAAATTTTTCATTGTAACTGCAGAAGGTTTATCTGCTTGGACGAATAAATTTTGTGGAGTCGATTGAGAAAATCTCGCCTTCACAACATCAGCAAGGCTGTCGCAGGAAGCCAAAATTTCTACGGCACCCTCACTGCCCCCCGCAGTTTTGGAATTTGGACACAATAAAATATGACTCTCACCTAAAGGTAGCGATTGAACTCCAACATCCGATCGAAAGCGAGTGTCGCCGAGAAGATTCTGCAAATAAAGAATCTTTGAATGAGTGGGTAGGGTCATGGCTGCCTGCCTTACAAGCTGGACGTTAGTTTTACCTACTTTAACCGACTCTGTAGAAGAGTTGCCAGTAAACTGACTTAATTTCGAGGTATCGTAACCATCTACAGCCAAGGAATGCGCTGAAAAGTCAGCTGATTTTACAGATGTTCCAAGTAAGAACGTCTGTACGGAAATTGGCGCTTTGGTCATGGAAGAAATCGAAAATAAACCTTTTGAGGATTCAGTAATACTTCCGCTTAAGAAAAAAGGCGCATATAGAATCCGCATAGACTGAGAAACCTTTTTGCCATCTGTGGCTAAACTCCAGTCACAAATAAGCACATCGTCAGTGCTTTGGAGGTAAAATAATGGCTGATTCGATAAAACCACACCAGGAGTTGACGAGTCTGCAAAAGAAACTAATCCGGCACCCGAAAACATTTTAATAAGTTTGCAAGGGCTACCATCAGTTTGAAAATTCACGGTTTTTGTCGAAGCAAGAAGTGGGAATTTACTTTCTAACAGCTTTTCAAGCAAATTATCTGGCAGCAACATGGATTCGTCTCCTAGTGCTATAGGCGCAGGGGTGTCCTTACGGTTGTCGACACCGCGTTTTCCACAACTGAAAGTAATGGCAATAATTAAAACAAATAAGTAACGCATGCCGAAGAATCCTCGTGCTGATTTTATAAAAATTGAATTTCTATGAAGAGTATCGGCGGGATTTAATTAGAACTTAATGCTCTGAATTATCTGTGTTCGCCAAAGTTTGGTCATTTGGTCACAACTTTAAATTCATTAATTTTTCCAAACTTAGAATTCTACCACAGCCTTTTAAAAATTTTTTCTCAAGATATTCATATGTTCTGCCGATTGGCTATCGATTATGAGGAGCGTTTATGCTATGTCGCCAATTTACAATTTTAGTTTTTTTCGTCTTGATTGATTTCAAGTCAATGGCCTACGCTCAAAATAGCTGCAGTGTAAAAATACCCAAGATTAGATCTGAGGTTGTCGTACCATCTGAAGATTCAACCGATAATGTTGAAATCAATCTTTACGCCGAAGATTTAAACTCCGATAATCTCGGTGAGGCTTTAAAAACTAACACGACCAATACGAATTCCCTGCCCGAAATTGCAAAAGAGATTTCGATGCAGATGGCAATTAAAGAAAAGAGAGAAGAATTTGCTGCAAAATTTACCCTGTTTACAGCGACCGAAAGTGGCACCAACAAACTTACACCATTAACTGTAAAAGAAACATTTGAGCGATGTGCAAATGTCAATGCGTTACCTTTGACTTATTTAGAAGCAAAATATTTTGAGACTTATTTATTTGATATCCTGACAAATCAATTTGAGAGTTCTGACAGGAGATGTTTCTGGGTTAGTGATGAAATTTTCCAGAAAAACATGCGTTTTATTCCCTTGAAATTGACTCTAAGTGGTCCGATATGGAATGAGCCCGAGACTTTAAAAACAATGGCTTGTCTCGATCCTCAAAATCACGGACTTCGGTACGAAAGAGTAAATACAAATCAAGAACCAGATAAAAAAACATATGCCCTTTGTGCGAAGCTCAACAAGCTAATGAACGCAGCCGACACTTTCGACAAATTTAATCAATCCTATGATTCAATTATCAATAATCCTGAAGATGTGCCTGAGTTCTTAGGTCAACAATCGGTCGAGGACGTAATTAACGAGAATCGTCCGCAGCTAGTATTGAATTATACAGGAGGGCCATTTTTTAAATCACTATACTCAGATAAGTCGACTTTTCTTGCAGAAAAAGCAAAACTCAGACAGTTGTTTGTTTACGTCAACAATGAGTTCGGAAACGAAGCACTCGCAAATATGATTTCTATTGCCGGAGGAACTAGATCTTGCTCGTACCTAGAACAAATTTCTTCGCGAGATAATCCGAAAGTGTCCTGGGCTGATTTATTCCAAATTAAATATTTGGCCAATAACAACGGTGATTCTTATAATGTTAACGTAAGAACTCGAAAAGGAATGGAGCGGAATTTAAAATATTGTTCAATAAGAGCTGCCGGATTGCTCGAAGCTATTTCGACACCATCATTAAGTCAAAATATGCGTAATCGATCAATTATAGGCTCCAGCGCTCCAAATCTCTGTAGTTCTGAATTATATGCAGGTTCGGATAAGTGGTTAATTTCAAACTGGAGTCAAGGTTACTGCCACGTGAATGGTTGGTTTGACTACATTCCGCTTCTTGGAACAGCTAAGCATTTTGCAGAAGCGATCAGTGCGGCAAACGCAGGATCAGATCACGTTCAAGTTTTGTTGTTTGAGGGAATGCTGTCTGGCACCTTTGATCTGTTTGGAGGTAAAATTATTGAGACCGTCCTAAAACCGGTCAAAGCTGCTGGGAAAGCGCTCGTTGCATCTTCGGCCGCAAGGTCTGGCAAAGTGGCTCTTTCAGGACTAGCAAACAAATTCGTCAACCTTTCGCAGAGGGCAATCGAGACGATCCCGAAATGGAGCAATCTCGGGAGTGAGAGTTCAAGATTACTAGATCCCATTTTAGCACAAAAAATCGATGCAAGTTTAATGCACCTAACAACTGATTCTTTGAGTCAGCTACTGCCGCCGAAAGCAGGTATTACTGAGTGGAAAAACTTATTAGATAATAGCGGTTTTAAAACAGTCATCCGTAAAGACATGCTGTATGTTTCCAATTTACCGACATTTTCGTCTACAAATTCCATTCTTCGAGATTTGCATTTAGGAATTAAATTACAAACACGGAATGGTTCAGGTTTTGCTCTAAACTTTAACCCGCAATATACTGCCTATTCTAAGCTAGGCTCTGTATTTTTTTCACAAGAACTTTTAACTACATATTCTTCTCAATTTAAAACCGTGCTTGGTCACGAGTGGCAACATTCCTTGGAATACACGAGGCGAATCATGGGAAGAGTCTCCAAATATAGCGCCGATGTTTTGGGAGCGGGAGTTTCTACAATAAAAGGTTACACAAACTATTTTAGTTTTGACGAAATTATTGCTTACAGGACGTCGACTTTTTTAGCACTAAAAAAATTACGTTTGATTCTCGAGTTTAATCCCTTTATGGAGAAGATGTCTTATAATCGTGTCAAGTCGATGAACTCTGAAGCATTAACCCATTCCGTTTTAGAATTAAATGAAACATGTTCGTATTTCATTAACTTTCTCAAACAAGTACGGCGAACAGCGGAAAGTATGAATATTGAAAAAATTAGTATAATCGACGCTCCGATATCTACCCTTACTGGCGGAAAAATAGCAGTGGTACCTTTAGAAAACGGACAAAAATTGGTCTATAATGTCTTTAACAAGTTTCAGACATTTGGAGCTGATGAGGCGGCGGTAGACTTAACTGTAGCTGGCAAGTCAGTTATGCAGAAGCTTAAGGAAAAATGGATTGCAGAATCCAAAGGCGCTCTTAAAAGAATGGAAGAGGTGATTGAAATAGGAGCCGACGACGCAGTTTTGGTGAAAAACGGCGAAAAACCTTTCGCAGAAGTAATAGAAAATATTAGAAAAGCATTGGCGGACACCACAGCGATTTTAAGGCAAGAAATTCCTTTCGAGGCTCCACTTTCAATTCCCTGAATAATCAGTATTAATGATGATCTTTTTTATAAATTTATCGTTAAGAGAACTAAAACCTATTATTTAGCGGAGTCTGCAAACTTAAATTTGAGATTCACTTAATATGGCGATGCATTGTTAAGAATTCATTAATACCTGTATTTTGCGATTTAAGTTGACAAATCCGCACGCAAATCCTATATCTGCAGGCAAATAGGAGTGTTTATGAAAATATTTGGTTTAGTTTCTAGCCTTTTAGTTTTCTCAGCCTTTACTGGCTTAAGTTTTGCCGAAGAATCCGATTTTATGATCGAGAAATTTGGTAGGAGCAAGAAAGTGGATGCTTTTCGGATTAATTTTTCTGAAGATCTTTCAAAAGAGGTATCGAACCTGCCTACTGCCGTATCATTGTCTAAACTTTCCGATGGGATATTTGAATGCATCGATACCGATCAAGATGGGGATCCAATCGATCCGATGTGCTTAGTCAATGTGAATTCGGCTGGGGTTATTTTTCTTACTCTAAAGGAGGAGCAAAAAAACTTAAACGAAAACATTGCCGGTGGTGCTTTAGAAACCATATTAAGTACAAGGAAAAATCGCAGTCGGGGTTTTATTTTTTCAGGCAAACCGGCTGAAGAATTTTACAAATTTTTAGCTGTCACCCCTGAAGCGGCGGCAGATTCATCTTTTTCGGAAAAAAAGGGTAAAGATATAACTTGCCGTAAAAAACTTAATAAAAATTATTTTTGGTGCGACTTCGACCTTTAGGATTTCACGTAGGAATTATTTTATATTTTACCAATGCTAACGATATCAAAACTTGTTTTGTTTAAAGAGTGCTAAAAAGGGCAAGTTTCGCACAATTATCAGCATCAGCTGTAAAAGATTCCTTGATAATTTCCCCTAGGGCAGAAAATAAATGCTGATGACCACTTGCGTTTAATTTTGGCACTCTATGAAGTAATTCCCACGTGTTTTTTACCGTGTTAACGATCACAGTATTCTCAGTCCAGAGACCTGGCGCACTTGGGGTGAATAGCTTGGATTTTCTTATGTAATCGGGAGCGTTTTGAAAATTGCCAACGTATATGATTTCCCCGTATTCTGTGATTAAAAAATTCACTGCAAGACTATTCAAGCCCGCATTTCCTCCTAATGATTCGGTCATCCATACCTCAGCAAAATCTTTTGTCAACAAGCGGTTTTTTTGGGAAATAACTTTTTCAAAATGGGTCGCTGCGCTGGTTTGGTGGACTAAGAGCCACTCTGCTGTTTCAGTTTTTAGGGCTATTTTATAGGGTTCATTGAAAGCACCAGTGCTTTGGACAAAGCGACTTTGCGCACCTCCAAAAGTTTTCTTAAGTCTGATATTAGCGTCTTTCCCGATCTGCAAAAATGGTAGTGAATCTTTTTGGCTTAAAAATGAAAATTCAGTGGCGAAAAAATCTTTTAACTTTTCTTCGAACTCATTTGCATAGGCTTTAGAAATCGAATTGGCAATTAAAGCAATAGCCATGAAAAATTTTAAAATTTTTGAGTCAATAGCCATTCTAGGTAAGAAATTCATATTAAAAATCCAATTGTTAAAAGCTCCATAAGATCAGGTATCCATTTGCAAATTGTATCATGCGGATTTATAAATCTTCGGGGTTTATTAAAAAAATGACCTCTGATGATATAATTCTGATACAGTCCCATGTTCGATGAATCTCTACGACCTGCTTTGAAAGGAAATCGATGATAAAAATTTATTTTTTACAGTTTTACATGGCCATTTTTTTATTATTTGGAGATCAATCTTTCGCTTCGGAAGATAAGATTTTATCATTCTCAAATACCGGCAAGTTAGTTAAAAAATCTACGTTTTCGGAATTCACAACGAAACCAGGGATAATGGAAATTACGGTGTGGGAACCACATGAAAATAAGGACGTCACTTATCGTGGTTTTGAAGCGAATGCGGTATTTAACGCGATTTATGGTGAAAAGTGGAGAGATGCAGAAGAAGTTTTATTTACTTGTTCCGATGGGTATCAGCCCTCGGTACCGGTAGAACGCTTTAAAAAACATAAGGCCTATTTTGTATTTGAACGTTTAGATCAAAAAAGTTTCAAGGTTCAAAACCGATTCCAAAACGAAAAAGATGTAGAACTCGGGCCTTATTATTTAGTGTGGGATAATCGCAAGTCTGACGAACTTCGCAAGATGGAAGCCAGGGGATGGCCTTATCAGGTTGTCGCAACAGATTTAGTCAAATTTGCGGATAAATTTCCAAAACTAAGTCCTCCCGAAAAATCAAATCAAAAAATAAATGATGGCTTTATTGCATTTCGAAATAACTGTATGGCCTGCCACACCATTAACGGTGAAGGGGGTGGAAAAGCACCTGAGTTAAACTATCCAACCAACGTTACGGAATATTTTTCGGACACTTGGCTGAATAAATGGATGCTCGAGCCAAGGTCAATAAGATTCAATTCCGCCATGCCGAGTTTTGACACACTACCAGATAAAAAAGACGTGACAGCAAATATTATTTTATACTTAAAGGCCATGTCGAAACGAAAAATAAAACCAAATTGATAAGCTAATTTTAATAAAATTCAACCGCAAGAAATCGGTAAATAAACCGGGAATTAATACATTAAAAATCTTCGCAAATTAGGCCGCAATTTTTTTGCGTCGACGTGATTCCATTTGAAGTTGAGGCTTAACACGTTTAAATTCCCTTTCCAAATCAACAAGTAAAGATTCAGTCTTGGATACGTCGCCCGCAGCGCCGTGATTTTCGATATCTTGACAAATTGCCGCCATCGATTCAGCACCAAGACTTGCGCAGCTAGACTTTAAGTTGTGCGCAGCAAATTCCAAAGCTTTTCCATTAGTCGTAGATAAAGCGTTGTGCAAATCTGTCATTCTTATGATCGCTTGATTAAAGAAAGATTCTATAAGTTCGCATACAAGATTTTTGTCCGTAATTTCTGACAAAGAATCAAGAGGCTCCAATGCTTTTAGATTTATAGCGGGGTTCATTTCGTTCACGAGCACGCTTTCTTCGGAGACCCCAATGACTAAATTAGGCTCTTTCCCTGTAACTTTGTGATCTGTTGCGTCATTCGGTTTCAGCCATTTCGCAATGACCTGTGCAAGATTAAATGCACTGATAGGTTTCGAGACATAGTCACTCATTCCTGCTTCGAGGCAGCGTTCGCGGTCGCCCTTTAAAGCGTTTGCAGTCATTGCAATGATTGGAATATTGCGCGCGTCTAGCGTAGCGTCTCCACGGATGGCTCGGGTAGCTTCATAACCGTCCATTTCTGGCATCTGACAATCCATCAAAATTAAGTCATAAGACGTACGCCTCATAGCATGAAGAACTTCGGTTCCTGACGCGGCAATATGGCCATGGAGTCCCATTTTCTCTAGCATTTTAATTGCAATTTTTTGATTGATAAAGTTATCTTCTGCAACGAGTATGCGAAGCTTCGAGAACTCGTCAGGAAACTGCGCGACCGTTTCGGAATCGTTCAAACTTATATGCGGAGAACTAACTTGCCCAAAGGCTGCTGTAAACCAAAACGTGGCACCCTTTCCTTCGGTGCTATTAACCCCGATTTGGCCCCCCATTCTTTCGGTAAGTTGCTTACAAATTGAAAGTCCAAGCCCCGTCCCGCCAAACCTCCGAGAAGTTGATGCATCGGCTTGAGAAAAAGCCTTGAAAAGACGACTTTTGGCCTCTTCGGATATTCCAATGCCCTGATCTTCGACCTCAAAACGAACTTTATTCTCTTGCAAGTCTATAGTTTCGGCGGAAACGCGCACCGAAATACTTCCGCTCGGAGTAAATTTTATAGCGTTTCCAAGCAGATTCGTCAGCACTTGACGCAGACGACCGGGATCACCGTTAACACGTCGCGCGACTAATTCCGAGACGGAAGTTTGGATTTCGATATTCTTTTTTTGAGCCGCAAACGCGAGGTTTTTTACGGTCTCATTTATAACACTTATCAGATCAAAGTCGACCTGTTCGAAGTCCAGTTTTCCCGATTCAATTTTCGAAAAATCGAGGATATCGTTTATGACCGTAAGAAGAGTCTCGGCTGAACACTGAATCGAATTTGCATAGTCGCGTTGCTCGTCATTTAATGAAGTGTCAAAAAGCAGAGCAGTCATGCCTATTACGCCGTTGATTGGCGTGCGAATTTCGTGGCTCATATTAGCGAGAAATTCTGATTTAGCAGTTGAAGCCGTAATGGCTGTTTGCTCACGAACAAGAATTTTATTCCTTTCCTCATCTGCTTTTCTCTCTTTGGTAACATCGTGAACCAGAATCACAATACCTTCAATGGTACCGTCGCGATTTTTGGTTGGAGTGTACATGACCCGAACATTGCGGGTGCCAGCAAATTTGTAAGGAACAACCGTTTCAAAGTTGATTGTTTCGCCTTGAAAAGCGCGATCTACGAAAGGTCGAACTCCGTCGTAAGCTTTTTCGCCAAGCAGTTGTAACATCGTCTGATTGAGACAGTCAGCTGAGCTAAGATCGAACCACGTTTCAAAGGCTTTATTCACCAGTCTGTAGCGCCGGTTTTTGTCCACAAATGCCACAAGAAATGGAATGGCATCAGTGACGATTCGTAGCTGCGTCTCCCTACTTTCGAGCTCAGTTTGGGACTTGCGCTGCGACTCGATAGCGGTATTAAAGGCGGACGTTAACGTACCAAGTTCGTTGTCGGTTACAATTTCCAGAGGGAGGATCGTCTCTCCGGCATTAATGCGCTTGATGCCGCCCATGAGAATACGAATTTGATTTGTGATTCCACTTGCTAAACCCAACGCAAAAATAATTCCGATGAAAATTGCTATCAACGTATAGAAAATACCGGAATGAGTCACGTACGCCAGGTGAGCATAATCGCCAGTCAAATTCCGAGAAGCCCTTGCCCAGCCTAGCAACTTACCATTTAAAATAATTGGAGAAGAGGCTTCGAAGCTTTTCTCTCCGCGGTAGCTAAGTAAAGTTTTCGGAACAGACGTTAGAACTTTTTCACTGACTGAGTCGGCAACGAACTTTCCAGTTATATTTTTGTCTGTGTGTCCAAGCACAAGACCGTTTGTATCGGTAATAAGAGCGTAGCGCAAAGATTCGTCTTTACCAAACGCGAGCATTAGCTCTTCAATTGCGACCAGGTCACTTGATGCAACAGCATTTATCGAAGTCGTCGCAATGAGCTCGGCCTGCAGAAGCACCCACTGTTCGGCTTTTTCCAGCAAAAAAGTCCTTTGCCTGTGGACCAAGTCATAGACAAAGATTGACATCAAAATCATATGTACGATCGTCACGCCTGCAATGAGTTGATGGCGAACTGAAGTACCAAAAAGGTTTTTGCGCAAACCGCGAAACATTTACTTTACCTCACCTAACGGGTCACCAAGCTGCGACACATATTCTTTCATAAAGTCTCGGACGGAATTGTAGGTCTGAGAATTAGCGGCCTCGTAGTTGGGAATACCCATAGTGGCGAGAATTTTTTGACCTGCTGCGGCACGATGGAGTTGTGTGATCGCCGCCAAAACGGCAGCCACGTGTTCAGCAGGAATATCGTCTCGAGCAACAAGAGCCAAACTTGGCAGGGAGTTTGTCCGCCATTTAATTTCAAGTTCACTAATAACATCAGGACGTTCTTTTTTTAATGCATCCCAGGTCGGAGGCCACGTGCAACCCGCTTTAGTTATGCGTAGAAAAACATTCATCACAGCAGAGTCTTGAGATCCCACATACATCGGTTTGGCGTCCACGCGCACATCAAAACCTTGTCTTTTAAGAAATAGTTTAGTCATGATGGATGCGGCCATTGCTGTGGGAGCCGGAAAGCTAATCACCGACCCTTTTAAATCCTGCACCGTCTTGATTCCGGCGTCTTTTCGGACAACGATTATACCGCGCATACGGTCGTCATCTCCCATCTTGGCGAAAATGCGGTAACCTTTGGCCTCTGCTTTAATTGCTTGATAGGGATTAATAATCGCAAAATCCAGTTGACGTCCAAAGACCTTACTCTCATAACTCGCATAGTCTTTAGAGGAGTCTAGCTTTAGTCGAAATCCCTTCGCATCAGCGTTTATTGATTCAAGCATTGGATCGTAAACTTTGAAAAGGTGCACTGGATTGTGCAAAGGAAAGACGCCAAATTTATATTCGCGTTTTCGGCTTGGGTTGTGCGCTGAAGTATTTTTAAACGTTGGTTGATAATCCTCTAGCTGTGTTGCGTCCGGAGTGTCGGCATATAGCGAACAACAGCAAATGGAGAAATTGCATAATGCACCAGCTAACGCCGAAGTTAAATATGAGGATTTAGGACGAGTCATTATAACTACCTGTTCGCATATCGAAATAGATTGTAGCAATTTCTTGCCATCTCGGACATTTCGGAAGAAATAGTCCGATTCCTTAGCGGTCGGTTGCTGTTTTATTTAAAGCGACAAATTCAGTAGGATAGTTTTTTAAAGGAATAAAGTAGTTTTTTCTAATTTTCCAACTTTCAGTTAGAAAATCAAGTTTTAGCTTCCTGCGGAGTTTACTTACTTGTAAATCAGCATTTTTAACTCGCAAGCAGCGCTGTTATCGTTAATTTAACGAAGTGGTACTAGGAAAAAAGTGGAAGCCTCATGTACTCCCAGTCACTAAATAGGTAGCGCGGCTATGACTCTACAGAGTTTACAGGTGAAAACTTAGCTTGGAACCAAAATAAACTTTTAGATCGTACAATTAATAGTTCACTGGAAAATGACATCACCTTGTACCGGAATGGAATCTCCAAATTTTAGAAAGGTTGCGATGAGCATGAATCCTTCTGGAGTGTAAGACGAAGCACTAATCGGTGATACAATCCAGATTTGACTCATATCAATTTGCAGCTCAAAAACTTTAGTTGGTTTGGCAAATGTAATCAATTTATC
The DNA here is from genome assembly GCA_043757325.1 of bacterium. GTDB lineage: Bacteria > Bdellovibrionota_B > Oligoflexia > Oligoflexales > RGVZ01 > JAYVPO01. The sequence continues at coordinate 15,830 of JAYVPO010000162.1, read as the reverse complement.
GGTTCTATAATGCTCCCATTGGCTCCCTTTGCGATTAAATAAATCACTGCCTTTTACTTTTAACATATCGCCTGAAATTTCCTGTTCATCTGCGGGATTGGTGATTTTAAATTTAATGATCCCAGTCATCTCCGATGTTTCTTGGTGAAAAGCATCAAAGTCATACATGAAATAGTTTGCCTGTAATGCCATGGGATTCCCGTTGCAATCCAAAACCGAAATATTATATTCGATAAGGCGTTTAGATTTCTTCTGATTGACGCTAGCTGTTTTAAGAATGGCATTGGTTTTGGGAAGTTCGGTGCAAGGCACAGGAGGCGCGACAGTTGGAATTGGCGAGGGCGATGGAATAGCGGTATTTGCAGGCGCCTCGGACGGTGCGGCCGTTGGAATCGGCGAAGGCAAAGGTGATGGAACTGCAGTTGGATTTTCTTTTTGTATAATATTATCTGTCTTCGAAATTGGAACGATTGGATTGGATTCTACGCGAGGCTTTTGCGATTCGGCATAGAAGCCTGTTTCTTGTTGGCCGCAAGACACAATGAACAACACAAAAAGAGTAATTTTTGCAATTTGGTTCATGAAATAATTTCCTCTAAAGTTTCAACATAACGATACGTAGGCTTTCTAAATGCCTTCATCTAATAAAGGTCTCGGTTGAATTTGGGTGAAACCTTTAATATTAATAATTTATATTATAATTTCAACATGTTACGTTGCAAAAATAAACCCTTAGAATCATCGGTGTAAAATTTTGAAAATAAGTTTTAGACTAAATAGATCTTAACTTCGAAAAAAATTAAGGAGTTTTATGAGTGCCATTAAACCAATTTTCGAAAATCTTTGGAATCATTACAGAGAACGAGTCACTTCAGCCAAAATTATCGAGCAGGCGTTAAAAAAACGCGGTGATCTATGGGTGGAAGATCACGTGGCGTTTCGCACATTGCCTGGCGTGCATACGGGAGCACATGTTCTACAAGAAATGTTTGAGCTGATTGGTTACGTGCGAAAAGACGATTATTTTTTCGAGGATAAGCAGTTAGATGCTTTTTGGATGGAGCCGCCTCATAACGAAAAAGATCTGTGTAAAGACGTTGCGCCAAAAATTTTTATTAGCGAATTAATTTTAGAAAAATTCCCGATCGATTTTCAAAAGATTGTCAAAAAGCATGTTGAGCAAGTAACTTCCGATCCTTTGCGTGCGCTTAAGAATTGGAATAATTCTTCTGACGAGAAAAATTTTATTCTTGAATTTTGTAATTATTTAACTGCAGGACCCGCCTGGAGTCGACCCGTATTTACCGACTATGAAGTATTACGTGCAAAAAGTGAATACGCGGCCTGGACTTTGGTTTTTGGAAGTTGCGTCAATCACTTTACAGTATCCGTGCAGCTTATGAAAACGTTCGCAAAATTAGCAGATTTGAACACATTTATTATTCGCGACTTGCAAATTCCAATTAACGAATCCGGTGGAATTATAAAAGGTACCGAGCAAGTTGGCCTCGAACAAAGTTCTACTTTGGCTTCGACTATTCCGATTGCATTTCAAGATGGCATAAAAAATCTGCCTTATGCCTTTATTGAATTTGCCTATCGTTACGCAGAAAAAGGCAAATCATCTGACGGCCTCTGGAATTCTTACTATCAAGGTTTTGTTGTAGGCAATGCCGACAAGATTTTTGAATCCACAAATGTTCGATAGGAATTTCGCGCACCGATTGAACTTCATTTTGACTATTATTTATCGTTAATGAAATCACAACCTATTAAAAAGCCGAAAATGGAATATTGTAGACTTTGTGCCAAAAATGCCTGACAATTTGGACATATGCTCTCAAGACTATGCAAGCCATCCAAAATACAAAGCTTTTTTCTGTTCGGACCACGTGGAGTTGGAAAGTCCACGCTTTTAAAGACAGTTTTTCCCGCTGAATCAGCGTACAAAGTCGACCTTCTAGATTACGAAACGGAAGCCCGATTAGCCGTTCGACCGACACTACTTTTAGAAGAATGGGATGCTCAACCGGCGGCCACGAAAAAATCCCGATGGATCGTGATCGATGAAGTTCAACGCCTGCCCAAACTTCTTGATGTTGTGCATCACGGTATCGAAGAAAAAAAATTATCATTTGCATTAACCGGATCCAGCGCGCGTCAGCTGCGACGTGGAACAGCCAATCTCTTAGCCGGCCGCGCTGTCGAATATAAATTGCATCCATTTACTTCCTTTGAATTAGGATCGAAGTTCAATCTTGACGATGCGATCAACTGGGGAACTTTGCCAAAAATATTTTCTCTGGGTGGCGATGAAGCTGAAATCAGACGCTATCTTAATAGTTTTTCAAATACATACTTGCGTGAAGAAATTCAAGCCGAGCAAATTGTCCGCAATATGGCACCTTTCCGGCTTTTTCTTGAAGTCGCGGCCAATGCAAGCGGGACGATGCTAAATGCTTCGAAGCTTGGCCGTCAGTGCGGTATTGATCCCAAATCCGCGCAAAGATATTTCGAAATTCTCAACGATACATTGATTGGTTTTTACCTTCCTGCCTTTCAAGCATCGGTGCGTCGAAGACAGGCTCAACACCCCAAGTTTTATTTTTTTGATACAGGAGTGACTAGGGCGGCGGGACAGACTCTGATAGGCAGAGTCAATCGTGGCACTTACGAATTTGGCAAACTGTTTGAGCAATTGGTCATTTTAGAAGCTATTCGCCTAAATGACTATTTTGAATCTGGATTTCAATTTTCGTACTTGCGAACAGCTGGCAATTTAGAAATCGATTTAATTCTTACACGCGGCCGAAATGAAATTGTTGCCATTGAAATTAAATCGCATGCGCAGCCGGAAGTCGCAATAGTCGACACGATCAATGCACTAACCAAGGGTTTAAAAAACTGTGTTCGCTATGTTTTTTGCACCACAACCCAACCTGCTGTCATTGACGGTGTGAAAATTGTAAATTGGCAACAAGGTTTGCGCGAAATTTTTGATTTTTAGAACGAAATAGTGCGCCAAATGAGCTCTTAGCATAAAATTTGCCATATTTTTCATGACCCTATCGAATATAACTGGCCAGCCAGCTAATTCAGTGCTATTTAAACCTTCTAACCGATTTTGGAGGATGCTCGATGGTTTGGCTTATTTATACACTTACTTCTTTTACCATATTTATGAATGTTGCTTTAGCAGCTAATCCAGACAAAAGTCAGGGACTGCTGGTGCTGGCAAGTGATGGAATTCCGTTTTCTTCCATTAAAGAACTACAACAAAGAAAAGACAAGCCGAGGTTAGGAAAATCACCTGTCAAGACGGCTTTTGTTATTTCGTTTGGCAACACCATGGATACGGTTGAACTTTTCGACGGACAAAATGAAAACAATTTAAAATTTCTCGGCAAAGGAAATATCGAATCGATTTTGTTCAAAAATATCCATGAACAAGAAGTAAAATATCTGACCCGGATGACAGGTGATCGCATAAGACTTGTCACCTCCAAACACCTAGCAAGCGCTGTCTCCATAGAAAATAAAGTGACATTTTTCGCGGCGGAAAACTTTAACCTAAAACCAATAGAAGTTAAAACCCATGGGTGGAGTTTTTTTAGTTATTTATATGAACCAAGATTGGATGAATACGACAACCATATCATATCTTTTGGGACAGATTCGGAACCACTATTGGGAAAAGGCTACTCTGTCTATCTCCAAACGGCGCTGCTGCCGTTAAAAGGAAAACCTGCAACGCGATTTTCCCTGCTGTCTGCGACTACTTTTTTATCCGAGTCCGATCTCGAAAATTTACCACGACGGCCCGCATTAGAGCCTGTTGTATTTCCCACTTTGGAAATAAAATTCAATAAGGCTTCGGGCGAAGTGACACCACTTCATGCTCATCAAAATGGTGAAGAGGGCTTTTTGCCGCCGACGGAATTTGAACCCACAGACCTTCCGAACCACTTAAAATTTATCCAAGGTGATCTCAAAAGTTTGAAAGTTACCTTAAAGAAAATTAACGAAGATGCTATTTTTAGCTTACCAATAGACCTTTATTCCCAGTTTTCAAAATTACCGAGAGATCACTTTGCGCTAGATCGGCTGGTGGAAAAACTTGGGGATGGACTGTGGATCCATTCTGAAGCTGCGGCTGATCTTTATGTTTTTGTTGCCGCAAAAGATTTAAAACCTTTACATATCTCAAAAGTTGGCGGAACAGTGGAATTGTCACACACCCCGTGGGCACAAAACCAGCATGTGGTTAGTACAATACGGCCACTTGCAGAACCTTTTACGGTAGAAGTCGAATCCTTGCAAGTTTTAGCAAAAACTCAAATAACAAGTTGTGAAGGTGTGATGGTACCGCACTAAAAACTTGTCGCAAAATTTCGCTCTGAATTATTTTTTATATAATGTAGCTTTGGTACTCTGTAACGAATCCCAAAGCTTTAAAAGTCAGAACATTAATGAATAAAAAAACATCGCCTCCCAAAGAAACCGACAAAGTACCAAAAGTAAAAGTTTACGGCCAAAGAGCTGTCAAAAAAATCCTGGAACTGCGTTTTGATTCCGTGATTTCAATTTTATTAGATGAATCTCTAAAAAACAATATTCCAAAAGAATGGGCGACCGAACTTAGTCGCATGGCAAAAGCATCGAAGCCATATAATTTTGTCAAGCGCGAGCAACTAGATGCCCTGGCCAAAAGTACCCACCATGAGGGATTTCTGGCATTTTTACGTGAAAAAAAAGCTGTTTTATTCAGCGAATGGTGCCAAAAAGAAAATTCCAGCAATTTTATATTTGTGCTGGTAGGAATACAAAATCCTCATAACATCGGAGCAATTCTACGTAATGCCGCTTTTTTTGGTGTCAAAACCGTTTTTCTTTCCGACTGTGCAAAAATCTCACTATCGGCCATGCGGATTTCTGAAGGGGGTTTTGAACATCTGGAAATTATTGAATCCGCAACGCTGCCAGAATTGTTGCAGTATTTTTCGCAGCACAAATTTGCAACTGTTGGAACTTCCTCTCACGCCAAGGTCCTACTTCACCAGTACAAATTTAAGCAAAAAACAGCGATTTTCTTTGGCGAAGAAAAGGACGGGTTATCTTCCGAGTTAGCGTTAAAATTACAGCAAGTGGTAGCTATTTCTGGAACCAATCTTATGGAAAGTCTGAATGTTAGCGCAACGACTGCGATTTTTTGCTTTGAGTGGATGAGACAAAATCAATAAGTGTAGTTTCTTGCGAGCACAAATTGACACCGGTTGATCCTGCTATTATCCGAGTGCACTGGGAAATTGTCACTGCTAAAATCCCAGCGCACTCGGAATTTATCAATTAGAATCCGAAAGCTCGCGCGCAAGACGAAGTGAGTTTATTCTGCAATCTTTGCACCGCCCGAACTTTTTCCACGGTTGCATCAAAAAGCTTTAAGAGAACACGCGCTGGCAATGTCGGAAAAGTATGCAGAACAATCCCAGAACCAATAACCGCTCCATAGGAAAGCTTTACCAACAGAGGATATTCTTCCAAAAAAAGTATCGCAAGTAACTGTGGAAATGTATAAAGCAGCGAGAAATAAAGTCTATTCATCGGTGTAAACTCAGACACTTTAGTAACCATTTCAGGACGTAGAAACAAGGCAGCAGATTCGGTTCTCTTAAGGCCAACGATAAAAGCTGTTTCAGCTAAAAGGCCAATAAAACTCCACATCCCAAGCTCGGAAAGAGATAGTAGTTCTCGTCCAAGTATCTGATGCCCAACCTGATTCATTCCCCAAGTCAAACCCACATGTAACGGAAGGTCTTTCAGTATCTGGAATAATCTGGGAATGGGCATTTCATGAGGTTTTCTTATTTTAAAAGGATTAGGTGACTTAATCGGATTAGCTTCCAAAAAAAGATTATGGAGCGGCCCAGAATACTGCAACGACGCAGATAGTGTCCCGGCAATCACACTGTAGTAAAGGATTTCAACCGACATATTTCCGGATGCGAGGATAATCACCGAACCCTGCATAATAGTCATCGCAACGCCGCGTAACATAACGCCAGTTCCATTAAAGTATTTCTGAACGCTTGCGTCCGAAGTTGGTGTGATTAGCTCTGGGTATGCTGAATCAATTGAAACAATTTGAGTTGGTGCATTTGATTTCAGATGCTCTTTTGTGGCCGTCAGAAATTCAGTATAGCTAGAAACCTCAAACACAGTGCTTGAAAACTTTATGGTCGACGACTCAAGATTAAAAACTGAAGGTGCAGCTAAAAGCTGGCTTAGAAGCAGTAAAATTAGCACTTGGAATGCTCCGAGATCAGAAAATATTAAGAAGAAAGAAATGAAAGGCGATTGAGGACAGGCTTAGTGATGCCAATGATGCAGTATAAAATAATGGAAGGAGAGAAAACTCATCTAGTTTAACTAATAGATTAAATTTTCTGTGTCAACCTATTTCGCAATAAAATTCTTTCAGACTTTAATTTTTCTGCAACCTTCAGTCCTGGTTTAAGATCAAACTTTTTCATCATGTCATCCCCGTTAAAAGGCACATTTTGCATCCTAATGTGGCCAAAATCCTCTTCACATAACCGCAACTTTTCTAGCTGTTTTACCACTTCGGTTGCTGTCAAAATAATCGACAAGATTCCATAACCCGTAGGCAGAAACGGAATCGAACTTTTTTCAAACAAATCGATGACTTCCATTAATTCTCCAGGTGAATCAATTGGTATATTACAATGCTCTGAAAAACGCAGAAGTGTTCTGATCTGGGTCTTTTCTTCATTGCTTAGCTTTAAAAGCTTTAAATGATTCGCTTGCTCCCTTTTTTCCGCAACGGAAATCGACAGTGTTACTACAGCAAGCCATCGCCATTTTTTTTGTAATTTAGAAACTTTAACAATACGATCGGGCGTAAAACCGCAAAAACTAACTCCCGGAAAAGTCCCAGCTAGAATATCGGCTTCAAGCAAAGACTTAAATCCTGTTTCAAAAAAATCTCCTTCGCAAAGTTTTTTTAGTTCTTGAGTTTTTCTTTCGACAGAAATTTGCAATAGACCAGACTTAAGAAGTCCGCACTGCAAGAAACCTTCACTATCGATGCCAAAACCAAGCTGCGACTGAAACCTAAAAAATCGGAGAATCCGTAGATAATCTTCTTGAATTCGCGCTTCTGCCGAACCAATAAATCGCAAAGTTTTTGACGCTAAATCTTCGAATCCATTCACAAAATCTAAAACCGCGCCCTCTTCATTCATGAACAGCCCATTGATCGTAAAGTCTCGGCGTCTAGCGTCTTCCTCCTGAGAAACCTTTTTAAAACTCACTGCTGCATGTCTTCCGTCCGTCGCAACATCTTTGCGAAATGTGGTTATTTCAAAAACGTTTTTGCCAATCACAGCGCTAACCGTGCCATGTTTTAAACCCGTGGTGAGAAATTTAATTTTTACACCGGAAAGAATAACTATGATGTTTTCCGGCAGTGCATCCGTGGCAATGTCAAAATCCGTGACCGGGCGCATCAACAAAAAATCTCGAACACAACCTCCGGCAAAATAAGCTTTGTGGCTTTGATTTAAAATTTTTACAAGTCGCAGCGCATCATTGAATTCTTTTTGCACCAAATAATTTTTCAAATCTATCAGCATAGTATTAATTGAATTCAGGTTAGTTAATTCCAGCATTGACTGATTTGTAGTGTCGTAGGCTAAATTTGAATATAAAATACGCCAAGATAATAAAAAATAAACTTCCGATCACTGAAATATAAAGTGGGATTGATAAGTCTTTTCGCAATAAAACAGAGCAGGGAACTGTCGAAACCACAGCCAAAGGAATAAACGACGAAAAAACAAATTGTAATGTACGCGGATAAATAGAAGTTGGAAAACGCGACAGCGAAGAAATATTCCAATAAGTGTTTTGAGTGTCGTCAAGTTTTTCGGAGATAAAACACGGAGATAAAGTCATTAATGCAAGCGAAAACCGAATGCCGCAAGCCAAAAAAAATAAAACTATAAAAATAAAAACCTGATAGGTTCCCAGTGTTACATCGGCCTTTGAGCAAAAATAGATAAACGCCCCGAGTGCTATTGTCAAACTTGGAAAATTTGAAATAACAAACTCGTGAGTCGCAAAAAGTCCGGCCAGAGGCCGCAAAGGTTTTAACAAGGTATAATCCATCTTTCCGGTTGCCACGTCATAAGGAATCCCAAAAAGCGCACCAATAAAAAAAACCACAAATATTTGATGTGTAAGATTGTTGAAAGCCGTAAGTAAAAAAACATCATTGGCGGTCCAGCCTTTGATTGTACCACCCGCAAACTTTATGCCAGAATCTGCCACCAAAAAATTTGTTACCAAAAAAAGTGTTTCAAAAACCAAGAAAAAAAACACATTGCTACGATACATGAGCATCGAAGACACACTTATTTTAAGAACCTGACGCATTAATTTAAAGTAGTAAATCATAAATAATTAAATTCCTACACTCTCAAATTCTCCAACACCTTTGCGCCACATAAATAAAATAAGTAAACCCAATATACCACACCAGCCGGAGCCAATTAAAATTCCATGCCAAAAGGTCTCAAAACTTTTATGCCCTAAAATCAACGATGCCGGAAACCCGCACAGGTAGTAAAACGGTAATACTTTAACCACACTTTGAAAAGCTGGAGCCAGAGAATCCACCGGATAAGATGTTCCACCGAAGATAAAATAAAGAGAAAAATAAATAATCTCCGGCGCCCAGGTTTGAGTCATTTTAAAAGCCAAAAGGCCCAAAACCAACCCCATTTCACAAGCTAGAATCAACAACAAAATATTCGCCAACCCGAATTGGATAAAGCCTTGTGCTGAAGTAAATTTCCCAAACGAAATAAGACAGCCAACACCGAGAAGCGGAAGCAAAACAACTGTCCGAAAAGTCATCTGAGAAAGTCCTTGGGCGATATACGAAAGGAGCGGAGGAAAAGGCCGAATAAGGCTGGCGGCAACCTTGCCACTGCGAATATCTAAACTTAGATTTTTATTAATGCCCGAATCCCCTTGCAGGGTGTGTAACGTCGCAAATAAAAAATAAATGATAATTTCTGACGTTGTGTAAATTCCCGATGGCGACTGCTTAGCAGCCTGATACCAAAAAAGAACAAGGCCCACAGTTCCAATAGCCTCACCTAAAACCAGTTGAACAAGACTCCAACGGTAAGTAAGGGTTGCCATTAAAGAGGCTTTATAAAATCGCCAAGTGGGTTTTAAAATATTCATCGGTACGCCCAAATAAATTGCTACGGGGTTGCGATAGTGGCTGCAGAGTCATAGACAGCCGAAAACACTTCGTCCAATGCGCGTTCTTTAATTTTTATTTCCAAAATATTATCTGGAGATATTTTATTCAACACAGCCGAGATAATTTCGGCAACGTGGTGTGGAATGGATCGGATGGTACCCGAAAGATCTGGTTCTGAAGTTTGGATATCTTTAAACAGAATATTATCTGGGGATTTTAATTTTAGAAATTGGCGAAAAGAAAATAAATCTTTAAAATAAAATTCTACGCTGCGATCGTCTTGAAATTCCGGACTCATATCTAAGAGCCTGCCATCGTATATCAAATTTCCGCGATTTATTAGCACTACTCTTTCACAAAGCTCTTCAATATCTTTGGTGTAATGACTTGTTAGAATAATCGTAACCCCAAAGTTCTGATTAAGTTCTCGTAAAAAATTCCGAATATGTTTAGCGGCATTAAAATCAAGTCCAATAGTTGGCTCGTCCAGGTACAAAATACTTGGATTATGAATAATAGCCAAAATAAGTTCCAACTTCATGCGTTCGCCGAGCGAAAGCTTTCTCACCGGCACATTTAATTTTGATTCAATATCAAATAGCCCAGCAAATCGTTTTAATCTTTCTACAAAATCGACTTCAGAAATATCATAAATTGCCTGAGCCAAGCGAAAAGACTCCGTCGCCGGCAAGTCTTGATGAAGTTGATTTCTCTGTCCCATGACCATGCCAATTTGTCTAAGGTAATCTCTGTCGCGATTGGCTGGATTGAATCGATCAAAAACAGTTACCTTGCCAGAAGTTGGTACTATAAGGCCTGTCATCATTTTCAGTGTCGTAGTCTTCCCTGCGCCATTTGGCCCGAGCAGTCCTACGAATTCTCCAGCTTTAATTTTAAAGTTAATTTTGTCCACAGCTTTGACGGTGATTCCGTCGCGTTTGATAAAAGACTTAAGCGAACCGACTAAGCCTTCTGCCTTGTTAAAAGTCTGGTAGTGCTTTGCCAAATTCTCGACGTTAATAATAAATTCTGAATCCATAAACTGTACATTTCTACAAAAAAAATTTAAGGGATAAGTTTCACCATTTTTAAGCTTTCGAGTATAACATGGTTTGAATAAGAATAAGGACTTTTTAAATATGAATATTTCACAAAATCTTTCGCAAAATGAACTTTTTAAAGCATCTTCACCGTATTTGCGCCAGCATGCAGAAAACCCGGTTTGGTGGCAAGAATGGCGCGATGAAGTTTGGGAGCATGCTGCCCGTACTGACAAACTGGTTTTTTTGTCGATTGGTTATGCGACTTGCCATTGGTGCCATGTGATGGAAAAAGATTCTTTTGAGAAAGATGATATCGCAGAAATTTTAAATCGAGATTTTGTTTGTATTAAAGTTGACCGTGAGGAAAGACCAGAGATCGATAGCTTTTATATGTCGATTGTGCAAAGTTTAACCGGCCGCGGAGGTTGGCCGACTTCGGTTATTTTAACACCAGCTGGAGATACTATCTGGGCCGGGACTTTCTTGGAAAAGAATCAATTTTCAAATCTCGCTAACAAGCTCGCAAGTCTTTGGCATACGCAAAAACCGCAGATTTTGGAAGAAGTTAAATCTCTGCAAGATTGGTTAAAGAAAAATCACGACACACCCAAGCCTCGCAAATCAATATCTAGTGAAAATAGGCTTTTAAAAGTTGATCTTAAAAAAATAAATCAGCTCTTTATAAACCAAAAAAAAACAACTTTTGATCAAGATAGCGGGGGTTTTGGTGACGCACCCAAATTTCCTCAGGCCCCGTGTCTTCAACTTTTAGAATTTTTTGCACAAACTGATTCCGACTGTCGCATCATGCTCGAAAAGACTTTAGAGTGCATGGCTTTTGGAACCTTGTTTGATCACGTTGGAGGAGGTTTTCATCGCTATGCAACCGATTCGGCTTGGCTGGTTCCGCACTTTGAAAAGATGCTTTACGACAACGTATTATTGGCGCCACTTTATGCAAAAAAAAGCCGCGAAGATAAACGTTCTTTAATTGTCTTTGAGGAAACTTTAAATTATTTATATAGCGATCTGCAATCAGAGTGCGGCGGATTTTACTGCGCAGAAGACGCCGATTCCGACGGCATTGAAGGTGGTTTTTATCTGTATACAACAAAAGAAGTCGAAGGCAGTTTTTCATCGGATTTATCAGATAAAATAAAATTTGCCGCAAACATGAAACCCGAAGGAAATTTTACTATAGATGAAAGAATTCATGCTCTGGAAAAACAAGCCGGTTACAAATCCTTAAAGTCCCCAAATGTTATTTATGGCGATAGTCTAAAAATTTCGGAATTGAAAACCATTCGCGACAAAAGACCGCGCCCCATTCGTGACGAAAAGATACTGGCGTCCTGGAACGGTATGGCGCTTCAAAGTCTTGCGCAATCTTATAAATATCTAGGGCGTAAACAGGAGTTAGCGGCGGCTTTAAAGTTAAAAGTCTTTTTTGAAAAGAATTTCTTTAACGATGATGGCAGCATTAAGCATGTTGCGGGTAATTTGAGTTTAATCCCTGGACTGCTCGAAGATTTTTGTTGGACTATAGGAGGATTTTTAGAACTTCACGATATTACTTTGGATAGCGAAATACTTGCAAAGGCACTAAGTTTGCAGCAGATACAAGATCAAACTTTTTGGTCTGAAGAAGACGCGCACTACCGTTTAAGTGCTAAAAAAGACTCACGCCTAAAATTTGAAACGTATGATGTTTACGACAACGCGATGAGTTCTAACTTGAGCCAAATTTTACTTAATCTATTAAAGCTATACTCATTAACGGGTAATCAAACTCACTATTCGAAATACAATTTGCTTTTAGAAGGTGTCGCGACACAACTTGAAAAACATCCCGCGGGAATGAGTTCTATATTAAAAGTACTAAACTTAGAAGAATCACTAAATATTGTTCATATTTATATGTCTAATACCGACGCAGCCGCCCAGCTCGCGAAGCAAATCTACCAAAACACTTCTTATCCTTTATCTATTTTTATAAAATACCACCACTCAAAAAAACTGAATTTTGAGATCTGTTCATTGACTGCTTGCCATTTTAAAACATCCAGTCCCGAAGTTTTTTTGGAATATTTTAAAACTAATTTCTAAGGCGAAATAAGGTCAGAAAAAAAAGTTCTATCGATCAGTTTCTAAAAGCAATAATTTATCGCTTCTTCAAAATTAGCGGACCGTTTAAATATCGGTCTGCTTTTAAGTCAATTTCACTACTGAGAGTTTTAGCGGTTAAAAACCAATTTTTTGCTTCTTGGGCGTTGTGCTGCCTCATGTAGGCTAAGCCTAAATTAAAATGCAACTTTGAAAGTGTCGGATCATCGTAGATGAAACACAGGGCTGCTTTGTATTGCTCGATTCCTTTTTCAATTTCCTTACGTTTAATATAAGAAATTCCAATGGTGTTTAAGTTGGAGGCCAGTATATTCGAAAGGGAATCGTGACCGTGTTCGACGGTTTGTAAATGTTCTGTCATATTGTCTGCTAATTTTAAGCCTGCTTTAGCTTTAAGATCTTCGTGGTCAATATTTAAAGCATTTTTAAAATAAGCTCTGGCCTTTTCCGTGTCTTTCAAAGTAAGTCCAATTTCACCCAACAAACAAAGTCTCTCGATACTTTCTGGAGACAGGTGAACTGCTCTTGATAAAAGCAACTCCGCTTCAGAGGTTCTTCCGGAGCGGTAGAAAATCTTACTCAATTCCGTCATAGCGGTAAGATTTTTTTTGTCTTTTTCAAAAACAAGTTTGTATATACTTTCGGCCAATTCGAGTTGTTTCTTCTTTACCAAAATCGCTCCCAGGACATTTAAATAAGTGCCTGGGTTATCAGAAAAATTCGCGGCATTTTGCGCAAAACGCATAATTTCGACTGGCTGATCGTTGATTCGATTTAAAATTGCCTCAATACACTCGGTGGCCACAACTGATTCGCGCGCACTTGTGATAACTTTTAACGCGACTTCTTGAAAACCTTGAATCTCGGTAGGCTTAGATACAAAAAGAGAATTGGAATTCTCGGACAAAATGCGAAAATCCTCTTGACCAACCAATCCTGTCAACACCACGATTGGAATATCTTTATTAATTAATCGGGAACGTAGGCGATTGTAAAGCGTCAACCCGGACATGCCGCGTTGCCTCCAATCCATAACCACCAGATCATATTTGTTTTTGGCCAGCTCCTGGTCGGCATGGGCCGCGTCAACAACGCAAATCGGAGCAGCCGTAGAAATATCTTTTAAGTAACTTTCAACCAGACCGTGGATTGCTTCATCATTGTCTACAACCAGAATTTTTCCGGGAGCATAAACATCAAATTCTCGATCAAAAATTTTAATCTGAGAAAGAATTTTTTTAATTTCGGTTGTTTTTTCTTCGAGTTTTAAGTTCGGTTTACCTTGCTCCAAGCCAGTTACTTCTTTTTTGACGTGTTGGAATGAATAATTTGTCCCACTATTCGAATCGGCCTTTGGAGACTCTCCCATGCGCGGGAGAATTCGAAATTTATTTTTATTTTTAAAATCTTCGTTCCTAGAATTTTTTTTAGATTCCGAAAATTCGAAACCTTTTGAGTTTTCCTGAGAAATTTTTCCGTCAAAAAAGGTCGAACCGGCAGATTGTTGGGTGATTTCAAAATCTGTCGGGCTATCGACTTGTTGTGTTATCTCAAAATCACCCCCAACATCAGATGCCTTGTCAATATAGGGATCGCCTTTTGGGGTGCTGCCCGCGCCTTTGTCCACATAGCTACTTGGACCAGAAGGTGCTCCAGAACCTTTTTGAATAATAAGTCCCAAATCACCCGCCAAAGCTTTGTCGTCAGAGGGAACAGAATTTTTCTGTTGGATTCCGCCCATTTTTTTAATTAATTCTAGAATAATTTCTTCGGTAAAAGGTTTTACCAGAAAACGCGCCATTTTATCTTTAATACAGACTTGAACTTCTTCTTTTGTGACAAAACCAGATATTAAAACGATGGGCGTTACTCTATTTCGAAGAGAGGCCCGCATAGCTTGATAAACATCTTTTCCCAGTGGATTTTTCATTTTCCACTCGAGAACGATCACATCATAAAAATTTTGTTCAACCGCATTTATCGCAGGAAGACCGTCGGAAAATGTTTCGACATTTGAGATCCCGGAGTTTTCTAAATAATTTTTGATTAAGTTTAAAGACGAGCTATCGGAATCAACGACGAGAGCGTTTTTAAACCCTTTGAGATCAATTTTTTTTCTATTATTTCTATCCATTACCCTACTCTATTAAATAGAGGTTGAACATTCGCGCTCTGCCTTCAGATCGGCTTATTTGATAAAGGGTTAAATTTATTCGTCAAGGTTGTACAATCTAATAAAATAACGCAGTCTAACAATCTAATAATGCTAAGTTTTTCGTTATTTCGGCATTTTTAATTCTTTTTCTTCTAAGTGACATCTCGAATTTTTTGCGGCTTCGAATCCAATTAGGATTTTTTTTCGGCAGGATCCCCAGCGGTAATTATTTAACACGCCAGTTTTGCTTATGACTCGGTGACATGGAATAAGGTAAGCAATGGGATTTTTTGCTATTGCGGAGGCTACTGATCTAGTGGCGAAGGGCTTGCCGACAAATTTAGATATATCAGCATAAGAAACCAAGTGTCCTTCGGGAATTTTCAACAAGGCCTGCCATACTTTAATCTGAAGATTTGTTCCTCTAACCAAAAGAGTTAGTTTTTTTTCGCTGTGAGAGTTGGCAAATATTTTTCTTATGACGTCTTTTGTTTGCTGGAAATTCCTCTCGAATTTTGCTTTTGGCCACTGGATTTTTAAGTTATTTAGAAGGGTTTTCAGATTGTCGTTTTCTGTTAAAAAGTGCAGCGCGCATATTCCTCGAGAAGTAAGGGCTAAAAATGCTTTTCCAAAGGGTGTACTTTGGACATCATAGGAGATGGTTATTCCCAAACCTTGATTTGCAAATTCACCAGGAGTGACCGCTTCCATAGTAACAAATAAATCGTGCAGTCTGCTTCCACCTGATAACCCCGACTCGAGCGCGGTTTGTAAAACCGATTCGGATTTTTCTAAGCGAGTTTTTGCGTAATCTAATGTTAAAAATTGTAAAAATTGCACGGGAGTAACACCGGCGAATTGTTTGAAAAGTCTTTGAAAATGAAATTTACTCAGTCCCGCGCTTGCGGCAATGGCTTCAAGCGAAGGCGCAAGTTTAAAGTTGGCCTCTAAAAAGTGGATGGTTTTTTCCATCCTGCGAAAATTTGCAATGTCTTGGTTGAAGTCCATAGCCCCGACTCTATGCAATATTTTGAAATTTTTCGACCCGGATATTGCTAAATACGGGGATAATCACTTTTTTTTGATTTTTTGGTCAAAAAGTGCCTAAAAGAAGGCTTCAGCCGCTGTGGAGAAGTTTAGAAGATTTTCTGGCTATTGAGGCAACTGTGGCTCATATGCTAGATTTAGATATGAAAAATTTGGACAGTACTCC